>DAOPYA010000107.1:0-14680 GCA_035352635.1 Candidatus Rifleibacterium sp. | reverse complement strand
ACAAGCTTCCGAAAAAGTAATCCCGCCTTCTGTCCACGCCTGGACTATTCTTCGTTAGAAGTCAATAAAACAGGCTTTAATTCGGCATTAATCAATAAAAGCGGCAGCTTCGGTTTATCAGCCTGGTTGCTTTTTGTCCGAGAATAGCTGGCTGAATTTTCGGGGGTGCCCTGCGGTTGGTTTGGGGCTGCAAGGCTGATCATATGTGCATATCGAGTGATATTTTCAGGTGAGCTGATACGCCTGATTTTGAGGGAATCTGAAGAAATAAAAAAAAGTACTAAAGCTTCGTTAAAGTTACGACGATAGAGATAGTGGAGAAATATAAAAGTCTCGAAAGGAGGTGAAACAAATGAATAACGACTTTTTAGCAGGTATTCTGAAAGGTTCTACCGGGCCGAATACGGCTCTGCAGACCGGCAAAAAACACAACACTTCGGAAACCGGCAACTTCATGAGTCTTTTGCAGGATCGACTGGCATTCGACGCCGACCAACTTTCGGGATCAACACAGTCAAAAGTTAACTTCAGTTTCAGAGCAAATTCCGGCAATGGTGACCTCAACCCTTTGTATATCAACAGTGCCGAAACAAAGTTTCTGTCCGAAGAAAATCCGGCTGAAGCGATCACTTCTGAAAGAAGTCAGGAAAACTATGCACGGTCAGAAAGCACTGCGTTTAATAAGACTGATGAATACAGCCGCATTGAGACCAGCAACTCTGAAAAAGTCAACCATGAAGACGAAACGAAGGCAACCGACAAACAGACGATAGAAAGTCTTTTGTCACGTTTCAGCCCTGAAGACCAGGAAACCCTGATCAACGCGCTGCAACAGTTGTCACCGCAAGATCTTCAGGTTCTGGCCGAATCCCCCGGTGAGTTCCAAAACAAGCTTATAGAACTGATCGAAGACATGCCGGCGTCTGAAGAACAGAGCGCTCTGCTCGACCTGGTTAATCGACCTGAATTCATGAATCTGCTGACAGCAGTTTCTGAAGCCATTCAGGAACAGAAACCGGTGCAGGCCGTTGTTGAAACGACCGAACCCGAACTGCAGACCACCAGAATAGATTCAGAAGAAACCATAGTCGCGAACCAAACCGGCAAATCGGTTACAGACAAGCTCAACCAGGCGGTAGTGCCCGAAAACGACACCGAAGCCAATAAGGTCAGCGAGGTCAGCGAAAACACTGACAGTGAGCTTGTTGAGCCTATGGCGAACGGGCAGGAAGTGCTTGCGGCTGCAACCCATAAATCGCAGGTCGTACAGTTAAACGATGGCGTTCAAAAACCTGTCAACGAAGAGCAGGCATTGAAGGCCATGACCGGCAACGCGGGTGATCAGGCCATTGCGGCTGCCAACGCCGCTACAGCTGCAAACACGAGTGAAGATGCCACTGCCAGCGATGATGCGAGTGCCAGCGAAAAAAATGGCGAAGCCCAGGAAAAACTTTCGGCTGACAAGGCCTCAGAAAAGCAGTTGAAAGCTGAAGTCAAAGCAGAAAGCCAGGTTGAACATGCAAGCCTGCGTCAGGAATTCAAAAAGTTGAATGAGACGCAGAGCGGCAGTGAAACCGGTGCTGAAGGTGCCACTGACGATTCCGCCAATAGCAGCGCAGCGCCGCAGACCCAGACCCAGACTCAGAGTCATGGAGCGAACCCGTCTGCAGTGACGGCTGAAGTCAAACCGGCGCTTGAAGAAGCTGCCCGGCGGTTCTTTTCACTGCTTGGCGACAAGGCTCCTGGCCAGGCCGGCAAATCTGAAGGTCAGGTATTTTCGGCGATAAACGCTGAAAGTGGGCGTAAAAACGTTCAGACGGCAGGCAGTTCGAACCATGCAGGCTTGAACAACGGTTATGCTTACCAGTCTGGTGGCATGACGACTGCGAATTCAGCAACAAGAACGGCCAACGCCGTTCCGGTCACTTCGGCAGCCTTTGCCGAACTTCTCGACAAAGCCGAATTTGTTAAAACCAGAAACGGCGGTCAGGTTCTGAACATCGAACTCGATCCGAAAGAACTCGGCAAGATGTCGATGGAACTGACCTCGAAGGACGGTGCGGTAACAGCACGCATTTCGGCCGAGAACAGCATGGCGAAAGCCAAGCTTGACGAACTGGCACCCCAGATCAAGGAGCAGTTGCTGAGCCAGGGCGTTAATCTGACTGAAATCACTGTAGATATCTCTTCAAGAGACCCCAATCAAAGTAACGAGAATCAGGCTTCCGGCGGCAATAACAAATCCAGTCGTATTTCGGCGGCGCATAACAAAGAAGATGCCGATACGATTATCAGAAGAAACATTCTGCCGAACCTGAGACGTGCAGCCCTTAACATTCAGGCTGTCGACATGACCGTATAAGGAGGCAATAAACGATGGCTATCGAAACAATCGATGTGTCGAAAACAGGCACAGCGACGACATCAGCAGTTAAACGCACGCCATCGGCAGAACTTGGCAAAGATGACTTTCTCAAGCTGCTGACCGTTCAACTGCAAAACCAGGACCCGATGAACCCGATGGAAAACACCGAATATATCAGCCAGATGTCGAGTTTCAGTTCACTCGAGCAGATGTTGAACATGAACAAGAATCTGGAAAAACTGGTAAACAACATCTCGGTGAATTCACAGACCCAGGCGATGATGTATCTGGGAACCACAGTCACAGCGCAGACTGCCGAAATGACCGAAGCGGTTACCGGCGTAGTAGAAATGGTCGGCTTTGAAGGTGGCGTTCCCTATCTGAAGATTGGTGAAAATTCTTTCAGTCTCGACGAAGTTCAGAAGGTCAGCCCGACTTACAGCTAAGTCACCTTCTCAACATTGAAACTTTTGACAACTTAATGTGAACGCGAGGCAAATCATGGACCCCAGACTGATGATTGGACCGCGAGGGCCGCAATTAACGGGGATACAGAGCCAGAAGCCGGCTCAAACTGGCAGTAACAGTCAGAATGTAACAAGCTTCGAATCTCTTTTCCTGCAGTCGATGAAGGCCCCTGGCAACAGCCAGTTCCGAGTCAGTGCCCATGCCCAGAAGCGCCTCAATGAAAGAAACATCACGATGGACTCAGATCTTGAGAGTTCCCTTAACCGGGCATTTTCTGAACTTGAGGCCAAAGGAGCCAGGGATTCGCTGGTATTGACCAGAGAAGGCGCCTTTGTCGTGAATGTTCCGAGTCGCACCCTGGTTACCGCCATGGGAATTGATGAAATGCGCGATGGCATTGTAACGAATATTGACAGCGTAAATATGAAGTATGGCTAAGGAGCGCAGATAAACAAATGAGACCAGAAGGCTAAAAAGAAATTAAGGAAGCAAACGGACCGGGAAAAGTAAAGATCAAAAGGCAGAACAAATCAAGAAATAAAGGCCGGACCCCGACCCCGGGGAAGCCCTAACCGCCAGATTGACAGACGGCGGAAGATAATACTGATCTTTGCCAATCCCAGCGGATTGGCCGGGATGAAAAACCAGCATGAGGCGAGGTTTTTCTCCCGGTCGGCTGCTCCACTCTTCATGGAGCGACCGTGGGTGATGACGGACCTGACCCAACGGTGAACGGCACAGCAAGCCGATAGAAGAGGAAAATTGTGCTATGATCAGATCATTATTTACGGGAGTTTCAGGGCTCAAGCAGCATCAGACCAAGATGGATGTCTTGAGTAATAATATCGCCAACGTTGATACTACTGCATTCAAACGCAGCCGCACCATGTTCCAGGATATGTTTTCGGAAACCCTGCGCCATGGCCAGCAGGCCTTTGGTGACTACGGCGGACTCAACCCGATGCAGGTTGGTCTGGGCGTCAAAAACGCCTCGATCGACACGCTGATGGATCAGGGCGCCATTGAAAGCACCGGCAAACAGACAGACGTTGCCATTGAAGGCGACGGTTTCTTCACTGTGCAGGGCTACGATGGCAACACCTACTACACCCGCGACGGCAACCTCAATGTCAGTTCGACCTACGACCTGGTGATGACCAACACTGGCTTCAAAATGCAGGGCTGGCTTGCAACCCAGAATAAAAAAACCGGTAATCTTGAAATGAAAGAAACCGGGGTCGTGCCTTATGACATCAATATTAACAGATACCTCAAAAAGCACGCGCACCAGACCAATGAAGTAAAATATTCATGCAACCTCGACAGCGGTTCAAGCGAACGCGACGTCGAAATGGGCCTGGATACTTTGACTTTCAAAGACAGCAGTGGCAGTTTTCAGAACTTGCAGTTTAAATTCAAGAAGCTTGATGCCAACAACTGGATCTGGTCAGCCAATGACGATTCAGAAGGCAACGTTGCCACCGGCACTTTAAAAACCGATGACGACGGCAAGGTCATCGAAAGCACCGTCGAACCGGCCGGCCCGACCTCGTCGGTTGCGAATCCTTATTTTACCTATGACCCGGATGGCGACCCCCAGCCCGGCTCAGCCACCATGCCGACCAACGCAGTTACCAACACCGGCGACGGCATCAGTTCAGGTGTAACCGTATCAGGCACTGAAGTCAAAGACGAAACCGTGCAGGTCATTTTTGATGGCGGCGACCCGACCCGCGCCACCTCTTTCCGCGTCGTTGGTTCAGAGCGCGGGTTTATCGGCGCCGGCACCCTTGGTGGTGAGCAGGCACGCATCGAAGGCACTCCGGTCGCTTTCGGAACCCACTGGACCCCGGCTAACGACACCGTTTTTGAGTTGGCCGACAATCAGTTTACCCCGCCACGGGTCGCGACGATTTCTTTCACCGGCGGCAACACCTATTCGGCGTCTGACGTTGCCAACCAGATAACCACCGGCATGAAAGCCGCCGGTGTTAGAGCCACCGCCTATTATGATGCGGTAACCCAGAAGTTTCAGATCGTCAGCAATGAAGGCGGCAGTAATCGTGAGCTGCAGATGCAGAACTCTTATGGCGATCTCGCCGACCTTGGCTTCGCCGACACTACCGCTCGCGGAACCGGCGGCGCCAGACCTGAAGTATTCAGTGTTACCGACGAGGCCGTAAACAACAGCACAGCCTGGGATCCCGAACACGACATCTGGGACCCGGCAAGTGATGTGAGCCTGACAATCACTGACCGCAACGGCCGTTCGGCGCTGATCAGTTTCAGCGATATCGTTGCAGGCAACAACCAGATTTACACCCGCGGGGCCATTCTTGCAGAGATCAACTCGCGCCTGGCACAGGAAAACGTGGATGCTACCGCTGCATTCGTCGATACCGACAACGACAACAGCCCTGACCAGCTGGTCATCACCGGCAACAAATCAGGGTCAGGTGAACGGGTCATTATTTCCGGAGACGGCAGCAGCAACCAGCTGGGTATCGCTCTTGGCGAAACCCGCGGCACTGCCGCAATCAGCGACTTCAACTACGGCGGCCTGTCATTTACCCTCACCGAGGGTGCCAACCCCTGGCTGCCCAATGAAACTATGAGCATGATCACCACTGCCGAAAAGGGCGCTTCAAATTCAGTCAATATTGCAGTTCCGCAGCCTTCTTCAGATATGTTGACCTTCTCGACCACAGTTAACGGCGAAACTTTCAAGATTGATGGCGCGGTCAGCAAGGGTGCAACCCATTCTACCAACATCATAATTTATGATTCACTCGGTTCAGCGCATGGCATGGTAACCCAGTGGGAACACACCAATGCCGAAACCATGGAATGGACCTACAAAATCAAGTATTCTGATGATGACCCGGAAATCGTTGCCTGGTTGAAAGACCCGGCCAACAATATCGTCGATGCCGAAGACCCGACCCCTGAAGACCTCGAGAGAGCCAATGACGCTCTGATTAAAAACCGTGAAGGCAAAATGTATTTCTTTAATAACGGCAAAATTGACGCCGGCAAGACCTTCACTCCTGATGTCGAACTACAGCCAGAAGGCAGTAATCCTCTGTCGATAAATCTGACCACCGAGCTGATCACCCAGTTCAAATCAGACTTTTCAACCAAAGCTGAGTATCAGGATGGTTATGAAATGGGTCTGCTCGAACAGATTTACTTCGAAGACGACGGCATCATCAGAGGCATCTATTCAAACGGCCAGAAACAGCCGATTGGCCAGGTAGCACTGACCACCTTCAATAACCCGGCCGGCCTTGAAAAGAACGGCAAAAACCTCTACACCTTCTCACCAAGTTCAGGGCAGCCGATAGTTAATAAACCTGGCTCGGCCTATGCAGGCACCCTGGTTCCCGCCTCACTCGAAATGAGCAACGTCGATATTTCTGAAGAGTTCACAAATATGATCATTACCCAACGCGCCTTCCAGGCCAACTCCAGGGTAATCACCACTTCTGACGAACTGCTTCAGGAAGTTGTAAACCTGAAACGCTGATAAAGACTGGTAACGGGGGTTGACGCACCATGATCAAGCTTTCGAGAATCAACGGTTCACCGTTCTATCTGAACGCTGAACTCATTGAACAGATCGAGTCAACCCCCGACACCGTCATCACTCTGATCGGCGGTAAGACCGTTATGGTTGGCGAATCGCTGCAACTGGTTCTGAAAAAGATCATGCGTTACCGTCAGCGCCTGCGAATGCTTGACCGGGTTTCGCCAAAAAAGTCAGGAAAGGAAAATTGCTGACCTGAAAAAGCTGAGAATTTGCGCCTGGGCATTGACGCAGCTCTTTTTCTCGTGGTAGGGTATCATGCTATGTCGTCTAAAACAAAAGTTGTGCTGATTGTTCTGGTGGTCCTGATCGTTGTTCTCGCGGTTGTAGGCATTGCCTACGTAACTTCCCGCAAAGCGATGACCGGGCCTGGTGGTGCCCTGCCCCCACCCCCTGCCCAGGAAACCATTTCCACCACCCCGAAAATGGGGCGCTTTGATCTGGGCGAATTTGTTGCGACTTCTCGTGACGAAGAGCTGCATTACATTAAAATCCAGGTAGAAGTCGGCTACATTGGTAATCTTGAAAAAGAGCTTGAAGAACGCAAGGCTGAGTTGCGCGACAAAATCATTAATATTCTGATGAAGCTCAATATTCAACGTGCCAAAGAAGACTTTATCGACCGGTTTCTTCACAAGGATATTGAACGTGAACTCAATAACATTCTGGGCAAGTCGACTTCAGAAAGTCGAATTATCCAGGTTGTCATTCCAACTTTCCTAATCAACTGACGAATCTTTTTTGCAGACGCCCGGAGTCAATGAATGGTAGATACCCTGTCGCAGAACGAGATTGATGCCCTGTTGTCAGCACTCAGTCCCGTAGCTGAAGATACCGCGCCTGCGGCGGCTGGTTCCACATCTTTTTCCGAACCGGCTGCCGAATCCAGGCCTAAGCGTGAATCCGCCGCCGTTTCATCCGGCATGGGCGGCTCTTCCTCTTCTTCCGTCGAAAGAAAAGACGGCAAGGTCGAGCGCAAGTATGACTTCAAGCGGCAGACCAAGTTTTCAAAAGAACAACTCAATACCATCTCGCTGATCCACGAGGCGTTTGTGCGCCTCGTGGGCACTGACCTTTCCACGAGATTGCGTGCCTTTGCCCAGGCCACCATCGTTTCGGTCGAGCAGCGCACCTTTGAAGAATTCATTCAATCCATTTATAACCCGACGTTCATCACGGTTTTCAGGTCAGATAATCTTGACGGCAAGGCCCTGATAGACATCAACCTCAACGTGGTGTTCACAATTCTCGACCGGTTGCTCGGTGGCAATGGCACTCCGCTGGGCATTCTCAGGCAACTGACCGAAGTCGAGCGCCAGATCATGCAGAAAGTCATGGCCGGCATCATTGATCGACTTCGCGAGGCCTGGATCAACATCATCGATCTGGCACCGGTCATCGAGCTGGTTGAATCGAACCCGCAATTTGCACAGATCGTGCCGCCCAGCGAAGTTGTCGTTTCTATCAGTATCGAAATCAAGATTCATGACGTTACCGGCATGATGAATCTTTGTATTCCCTATAATACCGTTGAATCAATCGTGCATAAATTCAATGCCGCTTCGTGGTTTGCCGCGGTGCGCAAAGAACCGGCGCAGACGAACGTAGATTCGATCAGTCACCAGGTCAGATCGGTGCATCTGCCTCTGGTGGCCGAGCTTGGGGCTACTATCGTCACCCTGCAAGACATTCTGGGCCTGCAGCCAGGCGATATACTTGTGACCGACCAGCTTCTGAAAAATGATCTGAACATCAGAGTTGGCAATCTGGTCAAATTTCTGGGCCGGCCCGGCATATTAGGCAAGAAGATGGCAATTTCAATAACACAAGTTCTTGAACCTGTTGGTCAAGAGGAGGAATTAATGTGAGCGACATACTAACCCAGGAAGAAATAAATGCCCTGCTCAACGCAGGATCTGGCGGCGATGAACCGGCAGCTCCTCCGGCAGCGGCAGAACCTCCAAAACCAGCAGCGGGCGGCGGTGCTGCTTCTGCCCAGTTTTCTCAGGAAGCAATCGAACGGCTTTCAGAAGTTGCCAAATTGTCGCTCGGGGCAACCTCATCTGTCGTTCAGATTCTTCTCAACCAGGAAATCCAGATCAACCTCGAACAGGTTCGGGTCGTAAGCTTCGACGAACTGGCAAGTGAAAGCGGCGGAGAAGAGTTTGTTCTCGCCAAAATTGCCTATGTTGAGGGCTTCGACGGCAACTCATATCTGATGCTGAAAAAAACGATCTCGTCGATCATCGGCGACCTGATGATGGGCGGAAGTGGCGTTGGGGCAGAGTTTCAGGAAATGCATCTTTCGGCGGTCGGCGAAATGATGAACCAGATGATGGGCAAAACGACGACCACCCTCTCAGAAATATTCAAAAAGCGCGTCGATATTTCGCCGCCAGAAGTGCTGCTGATCAATTATAACGATGGCCCGCCGGCGATGCCTGACTTCAGCACCTCGGCGTTTTTTCTGCGCATTGGCTTCAGTCTTAAGATCGGCAACGTTGCCGAAACCGAAATGGTTCAGCTGCTGCCGGCAAAATTTGCTGAAGTTATGGCGGGCGAACTAAACAAGCCCGAAAAAGAACCACCCAAAAAGAACAAACCGGCCCCGCCACCACCGGGTGCCAATCTTGGCGGTCAGGGAGGTGGCATGAATATGCCGCAACAACCTCAGGGTATGCCGGGCCAGATGCCCGGGATGCCAGGAATGGGAATGCCTGGCCAGATGCCCGGTATGCCTGGAATGGGTATGCCTGGCCAGATGCCCGGCATGGGCATGCCTGGAATGGGTATGCCAGGTCAGATGCAGGGCATGGGCATGCCTGGTATGGGTATGCCAGGTCAGATGCAAGGCATGGGTATGCCCGGAATGGGCATGCAAGGCATGGGTATGCCAGGTATGGGTATGCCGGGTATGGGCATGCCTGGGCAGATGCAGGGTGGCCCGGCTGAATTCGGCATGTTACAGATGCCAATGGGTGTCGGCCTGCAATCGAACATTGACCTGCTTCTTGATGTTCCTTTGCAAATAACTGTTGAATTAGGCAGAACCCGTATGTTAATAAAAGATGTTCTTGAATTGGGTATAGGTTCTGTAGTAGAGTTAAATAAACTTGCGGGTGAATCCGTGGAGGTATTTGTTAACAACAAGCTGATCGCGAAAGGAGAAGTTGTAGTTATCGACGAAAACTTCGCAGTCAGAATTACCAGCATTATCAATCCACAAGATAGATTACAGGCTCTCTAAGGAGACTTCCGTTTCGTATGGGGAAAACAATTCTTATAGTAGATGACGCAGCTTTTATGCGCATGATGATCAAGGACATTCTCAGCAAGAATGGCTATGAAGTCCTTGGTGAAGCGCAGACAGGTAAAGAGGCGGTCGAGCTTTACCAGAAGCTGAAACCGGATCTCGTAACCATGGACATCACCATGCCGGAAATGAATGGCATTGACGCGGTCAAGGCGATTAAAAAGCTTGATCCGACCGCGAGAATAATCATGTGCAGCGCCATGGGGCAGCAGGCAATGGTTATCGACGCTATTCAGGCCGGGGCGCGCGACTTCATCGTCAAACCGTTTCAGCCGAATCGCGTCATAGAAGCTGTTCAAAAAGCACTTCGCTGACATTTTCACCAGGGCAAGCGTGATCAAAACATCAATCAAGGTTGCATTAACGGTTTTTCTGTTAATCGCCCAGACTGCATATTCGCAATCGGTAACCGCAAATTCCGTCGCCACGAATGGCGGCGGTTTATTGTTTCCGGAGGTCTCAAGTGCCGCGCCGGCCCTGGCAACCTCGATACCACTATTTCTTGATACCGAACCGGCTTCCATGCCGATTTTTCCTGATTCAGACCCCATGGGAACCTCTCTCCGCATCATCTCGTCATTATTCGGGGTTATCCTGCTGGCGTTTGGTGTCTCGTGGTTTATCCAGAAAAAGGGCGGGCTGGGCGGCAATGTTTTTGGCAAAGTCGTGGGTATTTTGCCGCTCGACAATCGACGCATGATCTATATTGTCGATATCATGGGCCGGGTTCTCATTCTCGGGGTGACCGAAACCAACATCAATCTGCTCGGTGAGCTTACCGACAAAGAAACTCTCGACTCGCTGCGCCTTCAGTATGATCAACCTTCGCCAGGCATGGAAAAACTTTTTGCCTTTTTGAAGCCCGGAAATCGTGCCACAGAAACCAGCGAAAAGCCCGAAACAGATAATAAAGAGACCGAGAGCGGCAACCTGCACCAGTTACGCCAGCAGGATCGCCTGAAAAAACTCAACCAGATGCTTCTGAAGCGCAATAACCCAGACCAGCCAGACAAAGAGCAATAATTTTATTTTTTCGCTCTTGCGCAACGGTGCACCATATTGTATAAAATAACAGACAAAGCTGTGCCCTTGAAAAATTAATTTCTCTTTGTCAGGAACAATGCACCATATCAATGTAAAAACCCCGGGGATGGCGTGCGTACGATTATCGCTGCTTCTGGCTTTGTTGGCCTTTGTCGTCAACGTCGGCTGGGCACAGCAACCCGATGCCGGGCGTGCACGCGTCGACATCGAGGATTCCACACGCATAGACCGGATTCAGCGGCAGGCAACTCCTTTTCCGATACCGGCGATCACCATACAGATCGACCCATCTCGCGAACGGAGTCAGCTGGGCACCGGTCTGCAGGTGCTCATTCTGCTGACGATTCTGAGCCTGGCGCCGTCAATACTTATCATGTTAACGGGGTTTATCAGAACCCTTATTGTTCTGAGCTTTGTCAGAAGGGCTTTGGGCACCTCCCAGGAACCGAGCAACCAGATTCTCATCGGTCTGGCTTTGTTCATCACATTTTTCACCATGTCGCCGGTCATCGACCAGATCTATCAGAAAAGCTTCAAGCCCTACGTTGATCGTCAGATAGATTATGTCGAGGCCTACAACCAGGCGATCACCCCCATACGCAATTTCATGTTCAAACACACCCGCAAAACCGACCTGGCATTGTTTGTCGGCATGGAAAACGGGCCGAAACCACAGACCCGCGATGATCTGAGCACTATCAGCCTGATTCCGGCTTTTCTGACCAGTGAACTTCGCACCGCATTTCAGATGGGGGTTGTCATCTATCTGCCGTTTCTGGTTATTGACATGATCGTTGCGAGCATTCTCATGTCAATGGGGATGATGATGCTGCCGCCGGCCATGTTGTCTTTGCCCTTCAAGATACTGTTGTTCGTGATGGTTGATGGCTGGAACCTGGTCATCAGATCTATTGTCATGAGTTTTGGCGGTAATGCATGACCGAATACACTCTGGTTGAGCTGTTCAAGCAGACTTTTTTTCTTTGCCTCCTTCTTTCTTCGCCAATTCTGCTTCTGGGCATGGTTCTCGGGGTGGTTATCAGCATTTTTCAGACCGCCACCTCCATCCAGGAACAGAGCCTCAGTTTTGTGCCCAAACTTCTGATTACTGGCCTGGCGCTGATCTGGCTGGCTCCATGGATGCTGTCGAGACTGTTGCAGTTCACAACGCAGCTTCTCGGGCAATTGCAGACTTTCGCACGTTAGGCCAAAATCATGACCGAAGCAGCTTTTCTGAATGCGGTGGGCCTGTTTCTTTTAGGTCTACTGAGATTCAGCGGTTTTTTTCTCTACACCCCGGTTTTTGCCGAAACTTTTATTCCGGCCCAGGTTAAGGCAGGAATTTCGGCCATCTGCGCCCTGATAATTCTGCCACACCTCATCAGCACGCAGACACTCCCGCTTCTAAGTATTCCTGAATATGGCGTCATGGCCGTTAAAGAACTGGCGCTCGGCTTTGCCCTGAGCTACATGGTAATGGTCGTCAGCGCTACCATGCGCATGGCAGGTGGTATCATCGGCATGCAGGTCGGGTTTTCTTTTGTGCAGGTTGCCGATCCTTCTTCAAATCAGGGGCTTGGCATCGTGTCTGAATTTTTTCAGCTGGCCGGCACTCTTGTTTTTCTGGTTATTGGCGGGCATCTGATGCTTCTCGAAGCCTTTTTCAAAAGTTTTGACATGGTGCCGCTCGCCGGTTTAGTTATCAACGGCGGCATTGTTGAAGAAATCATGCTTTACACGCGCATGATTTTTGTCTGCGGTCTGCAGATTTCTATGCCTGTGGTTGCTATTATTCTGGTTGGTGATGTCGCTCTGGGCATCATTGCACGCACCGTTCCGAAGATGAATATTTTTCAGCTGGGCTTTGCCCTGAAGATAATCGCCGGGCTATGGGTAATGATGGTAATTATGCCCTATCTCAACGACATAGTTAAATATCTGCTGGGTCTCAGCATGGAAAAAGTCTACCTGCTGCTCGGTGAAATGGCGTGAAAAGCATACAGGAAGCAGGTGCACGGCAATTATTTCTGCCGACGGCGTCGTTTGCGGAGCGGCCATTTGACTTGCAGCTCTTCGCCGGTGAAAAAACCGAGCCAGCCACTGAAAAGCGGCGGCAGGACGCCGTTGATCGCGGCAATGTTCCAAAATCGCAGGATCTCAGCTCTGTAGTTGTGCTGTTGACCGGTTTTTTGATGCTGCGCTACTGGGGTGCAGACATCTTTGGGCGGTGCAGCGAATACATGCAATACACCTTTTCGCACGCCATATTTTCTGAACTTACTCTGAACGAAACCCTGGTATTGTTAAACCAGTTTATTCTTTTGCTGATGCAGATAATGGCTCCTTTTCTGTTTGGCATCCTTATCAGTGCCGTGATCTCAAACCTTTTGCAGACCGGGTTTCTCTTCAGGCTCGACCCGTTGCTGCCCGACATCGACAAACTGAACCCCATCTCGGGTATTCAGAACGTTTTTTCATGGAAACTGGTTGCCGAACTGGTAAAGTCGATACTTAAAATTCTTATTGTTGCTTATATTCCTTACGCAACCGTCAGAGACCAGTTCCCGTTTTTGATGCGCATGGCTCTCATTGAGCCAATTCCGGCAACCATTATCGTTCTCAAGCTTATTTTTGGCATGGCGATGAAGATCATCATGGTTCTGCTGGTTCTGGCGCTGGCCGACTGGGCCTTTCAAAAATGGCGCTATGAAGAGAATATTAAAATGTCAAAAGACGAAATCAAGGAAGAATACAAACAACGTGAAGGGGACCCGCGCGTCAAGCAGAAAATTCGCGAACGACAACGGCAGGCATCAAGCCGTCGCATGATGGAAGAAGTGCCGAAGGCAACAGTGGTGGTAACCAATCCGACGCATATTGCCTGTGCATTGAAATACGTGCCAGGTGAAGACACTGCACCAAAACTTGTGGCGATGGGTGCAGGATTAATTGCTCAGAAAATCAAGGAAATAGCCGGTGAGAACGATATTCCGATCATCGAAAATAAACCTCTTGCACGGCAAATGTATAACATGTTAGAAATAGGTGACGAGATACCCCAGGACCTTTATGCTGCCGTAGTTGAAATTATGTTGCAGGTTCATCGCATGAAACACCGCGCAGCCGGCGGATACTGATGGTTTTGCATCGGGGAACGACATACAATAATTCAGGGTTAAAGAATTAACGAAAAAATTCTGATTTGCACGGCAGTTGCAATTGAATTTATAAATGGCACTTTCTGCCAGGCTGATATTGAGTCATGAAATTGCGTGGAGGCGGTAGTGGCAACAGGCGGCGCAGGCATTTTGAACAAGGTTCCGTTTGCAGAAATTCTCTTGAAGCGCGACCTCATCTTCGCATTCGGCGTCATCCTCGTTGTCATCATGATGGTCGTGCCCTTGCCGGCGGTTCTTCTTGACGTTTGTCTGACCCTCAACATTGCCCTGGCGGTAACCATTCTTCTCGTATCGATCTACAACAAAGAAGCCCTGCAGTTCTCGGCGTTTCCGAGCTTGCTGCTGATCACCACACTTTTCAGATTGTCTCTGAACGTCAGTTCGACCCGTCTGATTCTTTCGGGTCAAGGTTCAACCATTGAAATTATCAAGGCTTTCGGCAATTTTGTGGTTGGGGGCAATTACGTCGTCGGCTTTGTAATCTTTCTTATTCTGGTGCTCGTTCAGTTTCTGGTCATCACCAAGGGTGCCGAGCGCGTTGCCGAAGTTGCAGCCCGCTTCACTCTCGACGCCATGCCGATCAAGGGTATGGCCATTGACGCCGATCTGAATGCCGGTGCCATCGACCAGGACGAAGCAACACGGCGGCGTCTCAATCTTTCCCGGGAAGCCGATTTTTATGGTTCCATGGACGGTGCGAGTAAATTTGTCAAAAACGATGCGAT
>DAOPYA010000106.1:0-14953 GCA_035352635.1 Candidatus Rifleibacterium sp. | reverse complement strand
GGAATTCGGCCGGCAAAGCTTTGGGAGGCAGCTTTCGCGAGCTTTTGCTCGTGAAATCGATTGCCTGTTGAAAATCACCGGTCTTTTGCCACTGGGCAAGAAAAATCTTGATATTCATGTCATCGGGTGTCATCGAAAAAGACGGCTGGGCACCGGCTCTGGCGAGATCGATCACCATCGAGTAATTATTCTTTTTGATCGCGTAGTCGAGCGGCGAGAGCTTGGCGGCATCAATGGCGTCAAGATTGGTTTCGGCTTTCAACGAAGCGACAAAAGCATCTCTCAGGTTAAACTTTATCGCCAGATGCAGCGGCGTAAGCCCCTTCGCATCGGCCAGATCGGCCCTGGCGCCGTTGCTGAGAAGCAGCAGGGCCGTGGGTTCTTCCTGGTTGGTGAGGGCATAATGCAGCGCCGTACGGTTTTCGTGCAGAAGAACGTTAGGGTCTGCCTTTGCGTCTAACAGTGTTTTAAGAAAATTGATATCGCCGAACATCGCTGCGTAAGAGAGCGGTGTCTGCCCGAAATAGTCAAGCTTGTTAAGGGCCGCCGCATCGGGCGCCATGCGAATAAGTCGATCAACGCGGCTTTTCATGGCGGCGTTATGCAGGGGGTAGGTTACCTGGTGCAGCAGGTCAGCGAAGGGCATTATTTTGTCGTCAACCAGGAGGCTGGCCTTTTCCCAGAAGCGGAAACGGCGGTAAATCTGGTCGGGCATATCAAGATGCCAGGCGGTCGGATACATAAAAATGGCCACCCAGCCAACCACGAAAACCATGGTAAAGGTCTGAGCAAAAACCGAACGCTTCTTTTTAACCTGCATCAACCTGACTCCTGCTATAAAATTCAGCAAACTAACGATCTGCCCAAACACTGCACCTGATGAACATTATGGGTAAGGAATTGCCGTTTGTCAAGCCAGCGAAGTTGTTGAATCTTGCAATAACAAGGTTTGGGCGGTTCAGCGGGCATGTTTATGATTCGTGACAGGGAGCTTTGTTTATGCCGGATTCAACAATTATGCCACTGGCATTTTTGTTCTTGAAGATGCCGGCCGGCAGCATTAGAATAGGCCAATACGGAGGTCGCATGCAACCACAAATAAATAATCAGCATGAGGAACCCGGGCAGTGCGAGAGCAAAGCGCCTGTGCCCGGCGCATCTCTTGAACCTGGCGTCGTCAACATCAGCGGGGCAGGGGTGCGCTCGAGTGCCTGGGTCCATTTTGTCTGGGCCGCCGCTTTTGTAGCGGTTTTTGCGATCACCGCTGCCTGGGTTTTGCCGCTGTTCATGCTCAGAGAACTTGGCAACCAGGGTGTTGACGCCATCAAGATGGCTCTAAAACCCTCTGTTGATGCGAAATCTATTTTTTCGCAGCTTCTCGGTAGCACAGACCGCACGCGCAAGCTTGTGGTCGTGACCCAGACCGTTGATGTTGAGCTCTATCGCGAGAACCACAAGAGGGTTTTAAATGAGTGGTTTCCGGCCGGTTCTGCCTGGGTGCGGGTTAAGGTGCTAGACAACCAGGTGCAGTTTTATGTTCCGGTCGAAGAAATCACCGGGCAGAATTTTGTTTACGATGGTCTGACACGAACTTTAAGGTTGATATCGCCGCCGCTGCGCATCGACAGAGAGATGGTCTCGGTGCAGAGTGACCCGGCCAAAATCATCGTTGAAGAAAAGGGCTCGTGGGTGCCTCTGATCGGGCCGAAAGTCGAAACCCTGCGCAACGAAGCCATGTCTGAACTGAAGAGCGAGGTTCTCAGGGCTGCCAACCACGAACTGGTCAGCGAAGAGGCCCGCCGCGAGGCGCAGAAAGCCCTCGATCAGTTTTTCGGGCTGCTGAAAGCCTCATTACGCGATGATGTTAAGCTACAGATTCAATTGCCCTGACCCGAATTTTATTGCCAGCGGCAAGGTTTGCCAGGCTATTTTTTAGTAACAGGTCGAGCTGATTCATTGTGCCTGCCTCTGCTTAATCAGGGCGGCTGCCCGCCGGGTAGATTTTGATGGCGCCTACGGTTTGCGGGTTTTGTGCCGCCGGAATAAAAGAAATGCCAAGGTTCGGAAAATGCAGGCCGTCGATGATTGTCGGTGGCCCGAACTGCTGCTTGATTTCGCTCAACGGGCTGCCAATGGCAAGGTTATGAGGGGTCAGGCAGTTGCCGTATTTACCTGCACGGCGGGTGATGGTTACCTGATTGACTTATAAAATCCGGCTGCTCGGCACACTCGGTGGCTCATGGCACATGCGTATTCTCTGACTTCATTCCGAAAGCTCGTTTTCCTGCTCGTAATAGTAGGAATAATCTACGCCTTTCATAAACATCTCGCGGTCGTTTATCCTGTCTGTCAAACCGGATTGCAATAGAAATTTTATTTGCCCGGGATTTGATACGCTCTTTTCCATGGCGCTCAGATAGTCTTTTTTGTTGATTTTGCTCCAGTCCATGCAGAGTTTCAGGTTCTTTTTCAAGATCAGGTCAAGCCAGATGCGCGTGCTTCTGCCGTTGCCCTCCACAAAGGGGTGGGCGACGTTCATTTCTACGTATTTATCCGCGATCTCATCAAAAGTGCTTTCGGGCATTTTTTCAATATTTTTCAGGGTTTCAGGCAAAAATTTCGCCATAGCGAAATGGAAACCGCCTTTGGCGATATTCAGCGTCCGGATTTGGCCAGCGAAATCATAAAGACCGCCGAACAGATAGGCGTGAATCTGCTGCAAGCCTTTAACTGTGCCAATTTCTATGCTCTCGATAATCGAACTCTCAAAAAGGGCATATGCTTTGGATTTGCTCTTTCCGTCAATCGTTTCATTGCTGTATGTGAACCACTCGATAAAACGATTAGCTTGTTTGCCCGGGAAATTTTTAGCAAGCTTGATAATGCCGTCATAATCTAGAACGTTTGCTGCGCGCTTTTTGCCGTCAGGTGCAGTGAATTTGAACTGGGTAGTCACACTACCCAGTTGATTGTTTTCGCGTTTCAGCTTCGCTTTGAGGTATTTCCAGTAATTTCGGTTTTTTTCGTAATCGTTTGTAGCACGCAGAACGCCGATGATATCGATGACGGAAAACCACCATCTGGATTTTTCATCGTCCCATATAGCTCGAACTTCTCTATCGTCAAAAAATCTTATCGAAACCTTGCTCATCTGTCGGTCTCCATTTAAATCACTTGCTGGTTGTCGCAGCGTCATGGCAAGCAACCGTGCGAGAATTGGCTTTTCATCAGGCGACCCGGAAAGGTCTTCGATGAAATCGGTTACGGGTTTTTTATCTGTTCGGTTTCAACTACAAGGCCGAGTTGCCAATATCTTACCAGCCTGCCGACTTCTTCACTGGCAGCCTGATAAAGATCGAAAAACGCCTGCTGTACAATGCAGTCATGCCGCATGACATTGATAATGGCCCGGGCCAGGCCATTTTTAGTAACAGGTCGAGCTGATTCATTGTGCCTGCCTCTGCTTAATCAGGGCGGCTGCCCGCCGGGTAGATTTTGATGGCGCCTACGGTTTGCGGGTTTTGTGCCGCCGGAATAAAAGAAATGCCAAGGTTCGGGAAATGCAGGCCGGGAAGGCCGTCGATAATGGTTGGTGGCCCGAACTGCTGCTTTATTGTGTTCAGGGGGCTGCCGATGGCAAGGTTGTGGGGGGTCAGGCAGTTGCCGTATTTAACCGTGCGGCGGGTGATGGTTACCTGATTGATCAGGCCTGTTTTAGCCTCGGCAGCGAAACTGAAACCACTGTAAACATACTGGTTCATACCGCCGGTGGTGTTTTCGGCAAGGGGGCTGCCAAGTCTTTTAAGAACGGCGGCCGATGAGTCACCAAGCTCAACCACAGACAACAGCCCGTGCCCGGCAAGAATCGAGCAATCAGGGGCGGTCGGAGCGGTGGCGGGTTGTTTGTCGGTAATGGCCATCGCCAGTTGTACCCGGGCTGTCGGGGGAAGCACAGGCAAGTTAACTGGTATGACATCAGCACGAACTTCAGAAACAACAGGGTCAGTCGAACCAGCTAATTCTGACGCATCAGCAGAGCCAATCGAGCCAGCAGAGCTAACCGGGTCAGATGGCAGAGCCTGAGCAATCGGGTCAGTTCCGTGCGCAGATGCCCCTGGAACGCCATGTATTGAAATGGCATCAGAAACCGGGGCCGTGGTGACCGGCCGGTAACCTGGCCTTTTTAGAGCGGCAAGGGCTTCGGGGGTGATTTCTGGTATTCGGGCCTGCAGTGGCTGGTTGAGAGGCAAGGGGAGCAGCTGCGGCATCGGGGTTGGCTCATAGCTCGCATTTGGCCTTGCGGGGCGTGGGATGGTTGCTGTTACTGTTTGTGGCCTGGTAGGGGTTTGAGCCGGGTAAGACACTTTGAACGGGTCGGCAATCTGTGGTTTCAAGTGTTCTGGTTCGGCAACCTCAACTTTGGGAGGCAGCTGCGGCGAGGTAACCGGCAAGGCATCGTTGGCAGCAGTTACTGTGGCGGCCTGATCGGTAACTGGCGACGCCACGCCCGGCTCCGGAATTGGGGCAACTGGCAGGCTTTCAGAGGCCTGATAAAGAACGGTTTCAACTGCCGGGCTGGCCAGAGAGGTTGTGGTGTCAGGGGTCACCTCGGCGGCAATGGGGGCCGAAGCAACGCTGGCGGCCGAAGTTGCATTCTGCGACGAGGCATGTTGACCAGCTGGCTGCGAAATGGCAACCGAAACAAGCGGCAAGGTTGCGGATGCAAGGTCGGCCGGTCGAGGTGCGGGAGTTAAAAACAATTGGGCGACTGGCTGATGCGCGACCATTAGATCGGTAGAAATGACTTCACTCGAAATTTTGCCAAGAGCTGCAATGATAATGATCAACAGGGAGGTCGCCAGCACGAAACCGGCAAAGGCCTGGAGCGTGGGCAGAATCGTGGCATCGATCAGGGCCATGGTAGTGCGCTGTACCACTCGGGCGTTGACATCGCCGGTCATTGAGTCGGCGACCAGTTCAATGTCGGGTTCGCCCATCAGCAGGCGTGCTGACTGCATATAGCGGGTTGAAAGTTCGAGGGCAAGAGCATTGGCTTCGTCAAGACTCAGCTCATGTTCGGTGATGTGAATGAGGTGATTGTGGTCATTCATGATCACCAGCGCGAAATTGTTGGCCGATTTGCTGATAAGATTGCGGAAAAAACCCGGCAACGCCGCGCTGACCCCAATAACCCTGATCTGGTCGAAAGTGGCCACAACCGTGACTTTTCTGATGAAAAACCGTTGTTGCAGGATCGTTACAAGGTTCTTGGCGTAATCAAGCACGCAGTAATCCGTGATATTCGAAAGCTGCATGCTTATCAGTTCTATGATTCCAGACATCAGCAGCAGAAAAAGCATCTGCAGAAAAAGGCCCGGCGGAGTAACGCAATAATTGTTCAGCCATTCGAGCAAAATACTGAACACCTGAACGGCAATAAAACAATAGAGAAAAGCTTTTACCCATCGGGCAACCCAGGTCGTTCCTGACTGCTTTGAAAAACTGTGGTAAAAGGTATTTACGGTGTAATCAACAACATGATTAACTGACATAAGGCTTTACTGTTTTTTCCCCTTTATTAACTGAAGACGGGCCGGCTGTCGGGTGGCTCGCATTTCGGGCTTGCGTGTCACGACCATCAAAAGATTTCCATCATCATAACTGACTTTTGCCCGTGCGGCAATGATTACGTTGCTGAGCGTCAGCGTTGAACTAGACGTAATATCGGTGCTTTCAAGATTGTAGCGAAAACCTTCAAGACTCAGACCTTTAACTGTCGAAGTCAGCGGCAGCAGGGAAGCGCGGCAACCGTTGCGTTGCGAAATGACAGACCCTGAGGGCACCGGAAATATTTCTTCGGTGCGGGTGAAAACCCGGCATTGTGGCTTGTCTGAGAGAAGATGCAGGTTGAAAAAGGCTTGGTCGATGCGCCCGCCAGTGGCCGCAAAGATGTGAATGTCAGTGTAACCCTGGGCAATAACAAATTCGAGCAGCAACTGCCCATCGCTTTTCTCTTTTTCGGCCGGATAAACGATGAATTTGCTGCATTTCTCGAGTTTGCGGCGGTTAACTGAAGTTATTGAATCCATGTCGCCCATGACCACCGATGGGCAGATGCCGTATTTCAGGGCAATATTGGCGCCGCCATCAGCGGCAAAGACATCAAAATCAGCATAAAATGAGTTTTTGCGAAAAAAATCGAGCGGCAGATCGCACTCGCCGTTAAAAAAAACCATGGCGCGTTCGCTGCATGGCTGAATCTGAGCTGAAGAACTGCATGAACCAGAATTGAGCAAACAAGTCTCCCGGGTACTAATAAAATCAATGGAAAAATAAGAAGTTAAGTAATAGAATAGCCACAGTTTATCGTAAGTGTAAAATCTTTTTTTGGAATTTGAATAATGGCAGCAGATAGAAGAGACTCAGACAACCGTCGGGGCAGCGAAAACGCCGATGGCCGCCGGGCGAAAGCAGACCGGCGCAGTTCGGGCAGAAGAGGCAATGACAGCAATTCGGGCGACGAAGCACCCTCGCAACGTCGTGGCGGCTCGGCAAAAAAGAGCAGATCGGCTTTCTCATCGAGATTCAAGAGGTTCGCCCTGTTACTGATTTTTATCGCAGTGGTTTTTTCGGCCGGCACTGTTTATTTTTATGCCAACCTCGATTATTTCACAGCCCGACTCGGTGATCGCGTCGAGATCAGCGTTGACCGCGCCATGATCGACCCCGAAAGCCTAACTGGCAAAATTGCCCGGGCCAGGCTTCACTTCAGGGTCAAAAATACCCTGCCAATAGGGGTCGTTTTTCAGAAACTCAATTTTAACGTCGGTATCAGCGAATACAACGTTGCCAAAGGTATGCAGGCAGCGCCGAAAGTCTCTATCGAAGCCGGAAAAGACACGATTGTGCCGGTGGCATGCAGTGTCGATTCGATCATGACCCGACGCGCCCTGCAAAAAACCATCGAACGCAAGGCAGGCACTCTGCTGAAAGAGTTGCTCAGTCAGGCCCGTAACAAAACCGATGCCTTTGGCGACGATATCAAAGGGCTGGTTAAGATCAACGGTTCGGCCGAATTTCGCCTGAAGGTTGGCGGCGTCGAAATCCCATTCAGCCGCAAACTTAACTTTTAAGCAACTGCTGAACCCCTTTAACCGACCATCGCCTGGTCGAAGGCGCAGATGCCAGTCTCAGATGTCTTGAAGACATAGCCTGAACGCCGCTAAATAACCAGTGCTCAGAAGAAGCTGGCGATGTCTTTGTATGTCACAAAAACCAGCAGGGCGAGCAGAAAAAGCATCCCGCAGAAATGAATGGTTTCTTCGACTTTTGAGGTTATTGCAAGTTTAAGCCCAGATAAGCGGTTGATAAAACCAAACAGAACTTCGAGCAGCACAAAAACAATGCGGCCGCCATCAAGCACCGGCAGGGGCAGCAGATTGATCAGCCCAATATTGACCGACAAAATTGCCGTAAGGTAGAGAAGATCAAAAATGCCTTTCGAAGACTGCTCTTTGATCATTTTCATGATTTTAACAGGCCCGGCCACATCAGCCTGGGTTTCACGCATAAACATCTTGAAAAGACCGCCAACTGTCTGAGCGATCACGCTCAGACCATCATTAACGCCTTTGCTCACGGCTTTGCTGAACGGCAGGGTCTGAAAGTCGAAATTGTTCGGAGCCAGGGCGATACCAATCTTGGCCGATCCCATGTTCCCCTCTGGAACAACCTTGACACTGAGGATTTCCTGGTCGTGGATTTCGTAAGTACCATTATTGACGGCAACATCATCTTTAAGAATCCCGCCGCCGGCTGCAGACTTGCGAATCGGGTGATTTCTGGCGACCGAAAGTGTGATTTCCTTGCCGGCCGAATTATTGATAATGGCGATGCCATCGCTCCAGTCGCTGAGCTTCTGCCCGTCAATCGCCGTAATGATATCGCCGGAACGAATGCCGGCCAGGTAGGCTGGTTTGTCGGGTGCGGCTTCCATGACAGCTATGTTGGTCAGTGGCCCGCCTGAAATAGCGTAGATAGCCACAAAAAGCACGATTGCCCATACCAGGTTCATTATCGAACCGGCCGAAAGCACCAGCACCTTTGCCCATGACGGCCGGCTGAGATAGCTTTTCGGGTGATCGGCCGGAACCATCGGCAGATCTTCATCAACCTCAGGCTTTTCGCCTTCTGCAGGAGCCTCTTCTTCGACGTTGTCCATACCGGCGAGCCTGACAAACCCACCCAGCGGTAATGGTCGCAGCGAGTAGAGCGTTTCGCCCCATTGTTTCTTGATCAGGCGGTTGCCAAAGCCGATGGCAAACTCAAGAACCCAGATGCCGCAGAGTTTGGCGGTCACATAATGACCGAGTTCATGAACCAGAGCGATGCTGACCAGCACGAAGCTGATCGAAAGGATTGTTTTTATGACGACCAATAGAAAAGCTGACATCCGAAGACCTTTCCTGACAGTTTATAAAATAAAAAGAGCATAACATACCGGCCCGAGCAACAGAATGCTGTCGATCCGGTCAAGTACGCCACCGTGAGCGCCCAACAGCGCTCCTGAATCCTTGACTTCGGATTCGCGTTTAAGAATTGATTCGAAAAGATCGGCCAATTGCCCCAGAGTAGCGACCGCCAGTGCAAGAACCGCCAGGTTCAGCATTGGAAGGGTCAGAAACTGGAAATGGCCGGCGAGCAGAATAAAGGCGATGCAGCTGAGAGCGCCACCCACCGCCCCGGAAACGGTTTTATTCGGGCTGATTCTTGGTGCGAGCTTCGGCCCTCTGATGCTCATGCCAAATGCGTAGGCCCCGATATCGAGCGCCCAGATCGCGGCAATGATGACGAAAAGAGTTAAGCCGCCATGAACCCGTGCCACTTGTAGAAAGAAACTCAGGCAAACCGGAAGATAAAACAAGCTGAACAGGCCGTGAGAGAAGCGTTGGCCTCCGTCACCACGCAGACCGCGCAACACCGTAAACGCCATGAGCAGCACCGCCGACAGACTGCCGGCCATCAGCAGGCCGCGTTCGCCAAAAAAATGTGTCGCGGTCATGATCAGTACCGCACCAGCCCATTCAGGCAACGGGAGTCGCGGTGTCTGCTTCTCAAGCATGCGGCATAGCTCATACTGGCCCATTATGCAGATCAGCAGCAAAAAGCCAAATCTGACCTGGTCACCGGCGGCGACCAGCAAGCCATAAGCTGCCGGGATGCCAAGTAACAGAACAGGTATTCGAGCAAGCATGGCTATTCTTTCTTGAGCTGTTCGCTGATTTTGCCGAACCGGCGTTCTCGGTTCTGATAGGCATGAATAGAACGAAGCAACTCAACATCATCAAAATCCGGCCACAGCACCGGTGTAAAATAGAGTTCAGCGTAAGCGCCGCGCCACAGGTGAAAATTGCTGGTGCGCATTTCGCCACTGGTTCTGATCATAAGGTCGACATCAGGCAACTCGGGCCAGTAAAGATGCTGGCTGATCAGGTCTTCACTGATCTGCTCTGGCTTAAAACCGCTGCTGATAATGCTTTTGACCGCGTCAACGATCTCGGCCCGCCCGCCATAATTAATGCACAGGTTCAAAGTCAGCCCGGGGTTGTTCTGCATCAGCTCGGTCGAAATCTGCGCCTGCCTGATGATTTCGGGTGCCAGTTCAGCCATGCGACCAAGCAACCTGAATCTGACGCCTTCGGCATGCAGGTCGTTGCGCTCTCTGATGATATAGGCCCTGATCAGGCGCATCAGAGCCGAAACTTCAAAGCTCGGCCGTGCCCAGTTCTCGACCGAAAAAGCGTAGAGACTGATGTGTTTAACCCCGAGGTCATTGGCAAACCTCACGATGGTTTTAACCCGGCGGGCGCCTTCCTGGTGGCCGTGAATCCGGGTTTTGCCATGGCTTTTTGCCCAGCGACCATTGCCGTCCATGATAATACCAATATGGGCGGGAATATTCGCCTGATCGATTTCGTTGAGCAGGCTGGCTTTGAGGGCTTCTCTGTTTTCAGTCATGCCGCCGGTACTTTACTTGTCATCAGCTGGCACAATGGCATCAACCGGGCAGACCTCGGCGCACTTGCCGCAGTCATTGCATTTGAGGGTGATGACATAGGGGAAACCGATTTTGATAGCCTTGACCGGGCATATTGAGTGGCAGGTGCCGCATGAGACGCATTCTTCAGTGATTCTGTACATGCTTATTTTCCGAGAATTTCGTTTTCCTTGGCCGTGAAAATTTTCTGAATATTATCGACATACTCGTCGGTAAGTTTTTGCATGCGATCAAGAGCTTTTTTGCATTCGTCCTGAGTTATTTCACTCTTTTTTTCCATGGCTTTGAGCACTTCGTTAGAATCTCTTCTGACGTTGCGCAGGGCAACTTTGTATTCTTCAGCCTTTTTCTTGGCATTTTTAACGAGGTCGTTGCGGCGCTCTTCAGTAAGCGGCGGAATCGGCAGACGGATAAGATTGCCATCATTCTGGGGGTTGAGACCCAGATCTGATTTTTGAATCGCTTTCTCGATATCGCTGAGGACGTTTTTGTCCCAGGGTTGTATTACCAGTGATTTCGGATCAGGTGCCGAAACGGAGGCAACGTGCTGAAGCGGTACTTCCTGGCCATATTGCAGAACCATGATTCGACTCAGCAGCGATGGCGTTGCTCTTGAAGTGCGCATCGTTGAGTAATCTTTTTTTAATGATTCAATTGATTTGAGCATGCTGGTTTTGGCATCATTGATAATTGATTCGAGAGACATTGTAGCAGTTCCTCCAGTGAATTAACTTTCGATAACATCCGTGCCGGTATTTTCACCACGGCAGGCACGCAACAGAATACCTGGCTCGCTGAGAGATATTACTTTCAGCGGCATGCGGTTGTCGCGGCAGAGGGTTATGGCAACAAGATCCATGACGCCCAGATTGCGGGCGAGAACATCTTCGTAGGTAATTCGGTCAAATTTTCGGGCGGCCGGGTTTTTGGCCGGGTCTGAATCGTAGACGCCATCTACTTTGGTGCCTTTAATGAGAACGTCGCAGCTGGTTTCGATGGCCCGCAGCGCCGCACCCGAATCGGTGCTGAAATAAGGGTTGCCGGTTCCGCCCGAATAAAGGCAAACAATGCCTTTGTCGAGGTAACGGCACGCCTGATCGATATCGTAGACCAGCGCCATGCCCGAAATCGGTATCGCAGAAAAAACGGCTGTGCGTACCCCGGCAGCTTCAAGGTGCTCGGCGAAGCAGATGGCATTCATAACGGTTGCCAACATGCCGATCGCATCGGCCCGGTGCCTTTTGAGGGCCGGCAAGGTGGTGCGGGCGCCCCTGAAGAAATTGCCGCCGCCGATAACGATGCCGGGAATAATGCCGGCGTCGGTCAGCGCTTTAACTTCGTTGGCAAACCTTTCGAGGGTCAGGCGGTCGAAGCCAAAGCCATCTTTGCCACCGAACATTTCGCCGCTCAGCTTGAGCAGGGGTCTGGTAAATCTCGGTTTATCCGTCGATGAGGCAGGTTTCATGCTGTTGTCCTGTAATTACCGTTTGACAGGGTTAGAGACGCCTGCACTGCAGGCGTCTCTAACATCATGCGGGCCAATATTTCGGAGACAGTTTCACTTAACCTTATCCGGCTGCTTCAGCAGAATTTTCATGCTGGGCATCAGAGGGGGCGGCTCCACCGCGTGCCCATCTGCGATAGGTGACCAGCGCTACTTTGGCGCCGATTGCCTTAGACACTTCATTGGTAAGGTCAGAGATTGATTTTTTGTCATCTTTAACATAGGACTGGTCAAGGAGACAGTTTTCTTTGAAGTATTTGTTCAATCTGCCTTCTGCAATTGAGTGAATCTTTTTGTCGTCCTGGGCAGCGGCAGCCTCAGCAGAAACCTTTTTAATGATTTCACGCGCTTTGTCTACCACTTCTTGGGTAATCCAGCCTTTTTCCATGTTGGATTTCATGTGGTCTTCGCTGTCAACATGAGCGGGATTGATTTTTTCTTTCTCAAGAGCTTTGTTAACGGCTTTTCCGATTAGTTCAGCTTTTGTTTTTTCGATGGCAATACTCAGTTCTCTGGTTTTTTGTTCCTGGGTGATGTCATCAGAAGACAAAGCCATCGGATTCATGGCAGCGACCTGAAGGGCGACTTCGTGGGCGTATTGGGCCACTTCAGATTTTTTCGCAGCGGCTTCGTTTTCGGCTTTAACCTGAACAAGAACGCCGATGCTGCCTTCACCGTGAATGTAGCAGTCGAAGATTCCGTGCGTGCCACTGGCGAACGCCAGGTGCTCAGCGCGGCTTACCGAGATGTTTTCGCCGGTTTTGGCGATCATCGACTTAACAAATTCTTCGAAAGGCTGACCTTCGAGACTGAGTTTGTTAAGATCTTCAACGGTTTTAATTGATGGAGTCTTGATGACCAGATTGACGATCTTGTTGGCAAAGGCTACGAAGTCGTCATTTCTGGCGACAAAGTCGGTTTCGCAGTTAACTTCGACGATAGCAGCAGTGCGTTTGTCGGCGGTGGTCACCGGAATGACCAGACCCTGGGAAGTTGTACGGCCGGCACGTTTGTCGGCAGAAGCAAGACCCTTCTTGCGAAGATAATCTATGGCTTCTTCAAGGTTTCCCTTGCATTCTGCAAGCGCTTCTTTGCATTTAAGCATGCCGGCGCCAGTTTTATCACGAAGTTCTTTTACCATTTGAGCGTTAATCTGCATAAGTTCCACCTTTCGCTTTATTAATCAGTCAATTACGAGCTTATCTTCTGCGGCTTCTGTGTTTACAAGGCCCATGCCCAGGGCGGCGGCCATGTCAACTTCTTCACCCATGGCGGCGGTAACTTCGCTGGTTTCAACGACGTCGCCGAATGATTTGCCTTCGAGTGCTTCGAGAACTGAATCAGAAATGAGGCTGGTTACCAGCTTCACGGCTCTGATGGCGTCGTCGTTGCCCGGAATGACGAAATCGATATTGTCGGGATCACAGTTGGTGTCAACTACAGATACTATCGGAATACCGATCTTTTTGGCTTCTGCTACGGCAATAGCTTCTTTGTGAGGATCGATGACAAAGATGGCGCCGGGCATGCCCTTCATATCTTTGATGCCGCCGAGAGCGCGATCAAGTTTTTCGCGTTCTTTGCGCATTTTAGAGGCTTCTTTTTTGGGGTAAGACTCGATTTTGCCACTGTCAATCAGATCGTTAAGCTCTTTCAGACGCTGAATGCGCTTTTCGATGGTGACGTGGTTGGTAAGCATGCCGCCCAGCCAGCGGTAATTGATAAAATACATACCGCAGCGATCGGCTTCCTGCTTGATGATTTCTTGGGCCTGGCGCTTGGTGCTGACGAAAAGAATCGGCTTGCCTTCGCGCACAACGCTTTTGATGAAGTCACATGCTTCATCGAGCAGCTTGGTGGTCTTCTGCAGATCGATAATGTAAATGCCATTGCGGGCAGTGAAGATGTATTTGGCCATCTTCGGGTTCCATCGGCGGGTCTGATGACCAAAATGCACACCTGCTTCGAGCAGGCTTTTCATTGATACCATTGACATTGAAACTGTACCTCCGAGATAATTCCGAAATAGTTAAGTTAGTTTTGACATGCTAGCTTAAATCGCCGCATTGGTCAAGCTAAAAGTGAATGTTGATCGCAACGTTAGACGTGCTGGGCAGCTATAGCCCTTGTCAGTCAGGGTTTTCATTATGGTTCCGTGCGTACTCCTACATCCACAAAGGGTTCGCTGTCACAACTTCTGCTTGCGAAATCGGCTTGTGAAGCCTGTTTGCTGTTGTGTTGTAAAACATTGCAAAATATTGTAACATATTGACATGAGCAGAGAAAAATTGTTGACCCTTAACGAAATTTCCGAAAAATTGCGAGTTTCGAGGCACACGGTTCAGGCCTGGATATCACCCAGTTCGCCAAATCACCGGCCCGAATTCGCTGACCTGGCACGCCATGCCGGCCGCAAAACCGTGTTCGTCGAGTCAGATGTAGACGTCTGGTTAAATCAACGCCGCGGCGCCGTCTATTCGATAAGCTTTGGCGAACGCTCTGCCTACTGGCGTGAAAAATTTATCGCCGGCCGCGGGCTGCTTAAAGGTTATGTTAAAGCCCCTGAACTCGCTAGAGTCAGCAAGCCCACCGGTTTTAATGAAGGCCTGCTCGCCTTTGACGCCGAACCAATGCTGGTATGGCTTACCGACGGCCCAGGCGCTGCCGAGATTTTCGCGCTGGCCAGCCGGGCCGAAGGCCTGGTTCTAGCCGTGCCACTGGCATTCTGGCTGTTACGCCGTGCCGGTCGAAGCCCGGCGCAGTTTGCACGAGTTCACGATTTTCTTCTCGGGCAGAACGTTTTTGAACTGGCACCATTTAATGAAGATGCCCTGCGCCGCTCTCTCGAACTGCCAGCCAGTGCCGGCGAACTGGCGATTCAGGCTTATTGCTGCACCATGGCCGCCGGAGCAGCTATCTTTATTACCGGCAACCGCCAGTTTCTTAAAACCCCCGGTCTCTCAGTGAGCGGTATTTAAACAATGCAAATCCTTACTTAAGTATCCCTTGATGCAAGTTTCGGCAGGTCAGGCGATTGCATAAGCGACGCTTGTCGAGCACCCCATAGTTCCCTGCAAACGATGCCGCTAAGACCGGACGTTTTGCCTGGAGGGCAAAACGCGGGCGATTGCCGCAGGATGCGGCTTAGAGCCCGTGTTCCGGTCGTGCGAGCAGAGTGAGCAGATGGAACTATGAGGGTGCGAAGATCGCAGAGCGTTGCAACGACTGACATGCCGTGATACCGCTGTTGGAGAGAAAAAGGTTTCCGTTTGCCCTGCAGAATTTCAAAAAAATTTACAATCTTGGTGAATTATCGCATAATACATCATTGAGCAGTGATCAATAATTAAATCAGACTTTTTTTAAGAAAGAGCTAAATTATCTGGTTTGCC
>DAOPYA010000105.1:0-14983 GCA_035352635.1 Candidatus Rifleibacterium sp. | reverse complement strand
CCATTAATCTGCCAGCCTGCAGCAATTCGCTCTACCAGGCGGTTGGCGTCTTCAAGATTCTTGTATTCTGCGATGTAATGCTTCTTTCTGGCTTTGTCGATTAAAAAGACCGGGTATTCGTAGATTTTATCGGGTCCGGTAAAGGTTTTGCGCCGGTCTCGATACCTGACCTTACAGTCGACAGCGATTGCCTCAGTGTCGCTCTTGCTGGCAATCGTCTTCGAAAACGCTTTTCCAAAACAAACAAAATGGTTTTGAATGTTACCTTTCTGAAGATAGACCACAACGCTGGATTCAGAATTATAGAGCAGGAAAGCCCCGGCAATTAAAAAAATAATCCCGGTGAGCGGCAGCCACGACAATTCATTGCCGGGCCCTTTAAAATCAAAAAAGAACAGCGAAACAACAACTATCAGACCAAGAAAGGTGATGCCTGCCAAAAAGTCCCTGATGTTGAAAAAAGAGTATATCGGTAGCTTGATAGTTGATTCAGTTTTTTCCATTTATGTATGCTCCGCAAAAGATGGCCCCAGATTTTGTGTCTGCAAATCTGCTGGCGAGTGGCTTTTCGCCTAACTGCTCCGGGTGCATATTGCTTAGCCCACGGTTCGATTTTGGTGGGCTTGATGATTTTATGACAGCCGCAATTCTTAGTCAATGTATTGAATTCAAAAACGCCAGGTTTTAACGGCTTGATTCATTATTTTTGGACCCCCCGTTTCAGCAATCGCTTTGCCAGAATGCCAGATGAAAATGCAGGTTTTGCAACGAAAACAAATGAGTGATATGCTTGGTTTGCGTAACAACTGTTTTTTGCTTTCGAGAACACTCTGAGAGGCATTCTGAAAGACAATGTAAAAGGCTGGTCAACACGTGGAAAATGATATGTTTCAACTGAAATCTCTTTGCTCAGAAGCTTCAATGCGATGCATTCACCCATAAAACTATGCCAGTAACTCGTTTTGTTCTTTTTCCGAACGTGACGATTGTTTTTGCGGCAATTATTCTTTTTTTTGCCATCCTTCTTGGCTGGATCATCGTAAAAGATATTCTGGGGCCGATTTTTATGCCCTCTGAAAATACTGCAGAAAAGCCGGCGATCAAACAGGTGAAGTTGTTGCCATTATTCTTAACGATCAGCATTCTCTGGGGGCCGTTTCTGCTGGGGTTGTGGTGGGTCTGGCCAAAGCCTGCATTTTTTCGGATAGAACAGAACACCTGGGTTGTGCGAAACTCGTTTTGGTACACTCTGCAAAGAATCGCTCCCGAGGCTCCAAGGCAGATCGAATTTTGTCTGACCAGAAGTCTCGATGACATGGACAACGAAGAAGAGTATTTTGTCGGTGATATATACCTGTATGACCCGGCAGTTCCTGATGTTTCAATGAAAATAGGGGTTTCTTCTATCAGTGAAAACGCCTCTGGCAGCCCCGTTATTTTTGAAGAGCTTGGCTACCTTGACACAAGCTCTTTTCAAACGGGTCAGCACAAGGGCCTTTTAAGCCCGCTGCACACCTGGACCGCTTCAGGGCCAGATTATCGAATAGCTGAACAGCCCAAATAAATCAGCCCAATAACACTTCGCAAGAATTATGGCAGGCCCACGCGCAACAAGAGCGCAGCGAATAGTAAAAATAAGTTCGTGAACCGGCTTCGGCGGCCGACTCAGATATCAAGCTCAATGACCGGAAAACCTTTGCTGAGCCAGATTTATCTGGTCGAAGCAAACCTGCCACAGGCAATTTTGGGTGAGTTTTATAACTTGCATCAAAAACCACTTGTGTTTAACTGATTGTCTTTTATTGATAACTGCAGAATTAAAGCCGGTTTTACTGACTTCTGACGAAGAATATTCCAGGCGTGGACAGAAGGCGGGATTACTTTTTCGGAAGCTTGTTTTGCACAGGATGTGCACATGCAGAACCGCGCAGGATAGAGCGGTTCTGCTGAGCGAAAACTTGAGAATTAAAGTCGGCTGTAGCACCCGACAGCATCTATCCTGATGCTGTCGAGTATCGCTGACCTCCTGTCAGCAAAAAAGTAACCCGACTGATGGCCGCGCCGGTGAAGTAAGTTGGTTTTATTTTTGCAGGATTCAATAAAAGGGGCAGCTTCGGCCTATCAGCCGGGTTGCTTTTGACCGAGAATTGCTGAGATAAAAAAGCAGGTTTTGCACGATCAAAGGAAGAATGGTATGCTTGTGTGGCAAAATAAAAAACCTGTTTGCGGTGATTCGCAAACGAATACAGATTTTCTTAATAATTGTATCGAACTCAGGCAGTCGTGGGGGTAATGACAGGAATACCCTGTTGCTGAACCACATCGAAGAACTCGGCCAGGTGATCAGGGCGTTCATCGGCCGTCAAGGAGTCGAAAATGACGCTTCCAAAAATTGGTTATGACATCGGCAAAGAAAGTTTGCGTAACAACTGCTTCATCTTTCTTCAAGAACACCTTCAGAATAATCCTGACGGGCTTTGTATGAAGTGGGTCAATACCAAAAACAAGATCTGGTTCGATTACAATCCGTTCGCTCGAACGCTGCAACACGATGCATTCACCTATAAAGATATTCACGACATGGTTGTTCATGTCGCTGCCGGCTATCAGAAGCTCGGCATCAAAAAAGGCGATTGTGCGCTGGTTTATGTGCCCATGATTCCGTGGCTCTACGCCGGAATGTTCGCCTTTCAGATGCTGGGAGCCACCTGTATTTTTCTTGATTCGTTCGCCCGGGCCGATCAACTCGGCTATGTAGCTGACCTCTGCAAACCCAAAGTCTGGTTATCGGGTGAGCGCGGCTTTGCCATGGGGCAGGGGCAACCGGCTCTCGAAGCGATTCCGATCAAGATTAACATGGGGCCAAACACGAAGAAGTGGACTGCCCGCTTCGAAGAACTTCTTCAGACCCCTGACTCTGCTCAGCCGGTCGCAGTCGCCCAGGAGCACACCGCGCTCATCACCTTCACCACCGGCTCATCCGGAACCCCCAAGGGGGCTGACCGTTCGCACCGGTTTTTGGCTGCACAGCATTACGCCATCGACGCCAGCCTGCCATACAATGCGAGTGACCTCGATCTTCCCGTTTTTCCAATCTTTTCGTTGAACAATCTCGCAGCGGGCGTTACCACTATTTTGCCGGCTATCAACGTAGCAGAACCGGCCGACAATGATCCGTATGTGCTCTTCACCCAAATAAAGGGCGAGGGTATTACCACTCTCACGCTTAATCCTTCTCTACTCAATGGTTTGAATAAATATTGTCTGGAAAAGGGCTTCACTTTGCCCGGCCTGCGGCGGGTCGCCGCTGGTGGTGCCGCGGTGTCGCGTGACGTTGTCGAAGAATTCACTAAAATTGCCCCTAATGCAGAGCTTGTCGTCATGTATGGCTCAACCGAGGCTGAACCGATGGCTCACATTACCGGCAGCGAAATGCTTGCTCAGCGCAGCGTTACCGCCGATGACCCAGAACTCGTCGATGCCGGAGTCAACGTCGGGCACTTCGCCGCAGGTCTGCAATACAAGTTTATTAAAATTGTGCGGGGGCCAATCGAAATCGCTTCAGACAAACAATGGGCCGAGCTTGAAGTCGCGCCGGGCAGTGTCGGTGAATTGCTGGTCGCGGGCGAGCACGTCTGCCGAGCCTATTACAACAACCCCGAAGCGTTCAAAACCTCGAAGATCCGTGACCACAACGATATAGTCTGGCATAGAACCGGCGATCTTGGGCGACTCGACGAAAAGAAAAACATCTGGATCGTTGGCCGCATTCACAACGCCATCGAGCGCGACAAAAAGTATTTCTTTCCGGTGCAGGCCGAAGTCGTGCTGAAACGGCAGCCCTATACCCGTTTGGCCGCCTATCTCGGCGTGCCTGACGAGAAGCTCGGCGAAAAAACCGTCTGTGTGGTTGCGCCAAAGAATAACGCTGAAATCAATGATAAGAAGCTTTGCGGCGAACGCGAAGCCGAGATTCGCCGGGTCATGCTCAAGAACGGCATTCCGGTTGATCAGGTCATTTTCCATCCGGATATCCCAATGGATCTTCGCCATCGCTCAAAAGTTGAATATGGCGTGCTCCGCGATGAATTGAAAAATGCCGGGCTTGTGTGAACGCTGATCGGCCCGACTATTGAATCAGCCGCACTTTGATTGGGCATGATTCAATAAATGGCTCGGGTTATCGTTGTTATTTTTTCAGCCAGCCGTAGGTTCCGATTGATAAGAGAATCAGTGAACCTCCGGCGCAGGCCATAACTGAGGGAGTTTCTCCGGTTGCAAGGGCAACCCAGATCGGGCTGAGCACTGCCTCGGCCATGGCCAGAATAACTCCTTCAAGTGCGCCGACTTTTGAAATTCCGATGGTAAAAAGTGTGTAGGGCAGCCCAAGCTGAAACAAGCCCATAAATACCAGAATTTTCCAATAAAATGGCGTAATTCCGGCAATGTCTGTCATCCATGGCAGGCAGATGATTATCGTAAGCATGTTTCCGAGTATCACCGCCGGAAAGGCCAGGGAAACATCGCGCGGTTGCCCGGGTGCGAACGCGCCTTTCCCCGGTATCTTTGAAAGCGAACGCATAAAAACCGCATTCAGGGCGCAGGCAACCCCAGAAAGAACGCCGAGAATGTTGCCCCACCAGCCTTCAGTGGTCAGTTGTTCACCAAAAAACAATAGAATGCCGATGAAACAGCCAAACAGGGTCAGCCATTCTCTGGGTCGAACCGCCTCGCCCAGCAATGGCACCGAAAGCAGCGCGACATACATGGGTGCCGCGTATTGTAGCAGAATGGCATTGGCAGCAGTTGTGTAACGGGTGGCCGAAATAAATAGAACCAGCATCATCGCGTAGCAGCTGGCTGAACCCCAGGCTCTGCGGTAGCCAAAAGCCCGCCGCGCAGTGTGAGTTGCCTGCGTCAGACCGCCGCTCGCAAAAATATAATAACTCATCATTACCAGAAGCGTAAAAACACTACGGTAACCGGTTATCAGCAGCGGGTGAACGCCGGGCATGGATTTTACGCAGACCCCGGAAAAGCTCCAGAATAATGCTGCCGAAAGCACCAGCAGAACGCCAACCCCACGATCAGAGAATGTCATATTTGCTGCAACCTCAGAGAATGCCTGCGGGCGTGTAATGAATCAGAGAAGAGATTATCTTGTATTTAAGCTGAAAAATCGAGAATTTTTTTTCGACAGCATTTGATGACTCTTCAAGTTGCAATGAACTGATTTTAAATGGGTGCACAGTAGCGAAATCAAGTCTGTGAGTAAATCTGCCAGATTTGTCAGGTGCGGGCAGTTGGCACCACGGCAAGAATTCGCCAGCCCAGGCCTCGACGCACGATTCCCTGGTGCCCCGCTCTGGAAATCAGGTTGCTCATCTCGCAGGCCTTAAAACCCTTGCGAACCGAAAGCAGCGCGTCATGCACGGCGCTTGAATTTTTCATTGCCAGAGAGAGGAACCGGCAAATCAGGTAGGGTGGTAACGAGCGTTCAAGTTCGCTGATTATAAGAGCAATGCGTGCCTTTGCGGCGAGATTTTTTATGGCGCAAATTACGTCAGCTTCATCGAGATGATGAAGAACCATCGAGATCATCACCAGGTCAGCCTCAGGTAGATCGTTCGCGAAAAGATCGCCGCTGATAAAGCGAATGTTATTACTTTTGTTCTGTCTTCTGGCCTCATCAAGAATGTAGCCGCTTTTTTCGAGGCCGGTGTAGCTGATATTTCTGTCGTGGCGCTCACCCCAGCCGGTTATGGCGCGGCCCATATCGCCAATGCCGCAACCGACATCAAGAACGCTGATTTCTCTCTGGCTCGAAGCGTCTTGCAAAGCTTTGCTGATGCAGTTGATAACCGCAAGTCTGCCGCCACCGAGCATATTTGTGATTTTTATGAATCTGAAACTTTCAGTCAGATCAACACCTTTGAATTCAGGGTCGTCCATGAATTCTTTTTCAGTGCTGCGCACATCTATTGAACGCATCTCTTTAAAGATAGTTGCAATGCTCATTGCGGTGCCCCGGCTATGGCTTGATTCTCTGTGCTTGTGCTGATAAGAATGGCTCTGACAGAAACAGAATTCAGCATAAAAGTTTAAAAACTTTCTTATACAGGCGCGTGCATTCGTGATGATACGTCGGGTCGATGCTGTAGGCCTCTTTTGAAATTTGCTCGCAGTAGTTGCAATTCTGGCACAACAAATTTTGTGAGCAGGGCCGTCGAGAAATCTCATCAAGAAAATCCGCGGGAATTTTGGCCGAGTCGATTTTTGCCGGGGTTCCTTGCAGGGAAAAAAGCATGCCGCGCGTTTTAAGCAGGCGATAAAGAGGTAAAATCAGTCTCGGGCGTTCCAGGATCAGTCGTGGTATCCAGCCAAACTGCATTTTTATGTTTTTATTAAAGCCGAAGGGCTGAATCAATTCAAGAAGGTTGGCTGGCGAGGTTTTGCTCGAATAGGCCCGAACTCTTTTGAGCATCAGGTCAGATGGCGCATTTCGTTCAAGCAATTTGAAGCTGCTGAAACCCATCTTCTCGTATAAATCGGTGTCTTCAGGGCGTATCCAGTTCGATTTAATCAGCAGGGCCGGGTCATTAAGCGTTGCTGCCGAGCATTTAAGAATGCAATAATCGATGAATGGCACCTTGTCAACGGTGTTTGAACCGTGAGAGATTCCTGTCATGTGATATATCTGCATCGGGCAGTTTGGCAGGCAGGTAAAATTCGCGATCAACTGAAGTTCGCACGACACTGATTCCCGAATAGATTTAAGCCTTGGAAAGCGCCTGTTGATCGAAAAAGATTCGAGCACCAGCGTATCTGCTCCGAGGTCTTGCCAGAATTTGGCGCGGGTTGGCGTGTCGATGTTGGCAAAAATGCCAATTTTTAACCTGAACATGGGGTAATGCTTTTTGATAACCTCGGCCAGATAAGGAGTCGAAACGGTTATTGCATCGACTTTTATCATCGCCAGTTTATCAAGAAGCTCACGAATGGCTCTGATTCCGCTGCGGCTCCACTCGCGATTTCCGAGGCACACGGCATTTAAAAGGTAATTAAAGCGTATGCCATTGTCGTGCGCTGCCTGAATGTGGCTTTCAAGCTGGGGCATACCAGTTGCGCCAGTAGAGTAGCTTGCCCTGCCGCCGCCGGCCACATCTCTTGGAAGCTTGCCATAGACTTCTTCTACGCTATGACCGGCCATGTCGGCAAGAAGCTGGTTGTCAAAATTTGTGGCGACCGATAGTTTCATGTGTTAACGATCTTTCGCATGAGCGCACCAGAAATGCACAGCCCCGGCCCAAACGCCAGACTGACCACCATAGTGCCGTTACTCACAGATGAATCTGCGCAGATGTTTTCCCAGACGTGCGGCAGAGTGGCCGATGACATGTTTCCACAGGTTTTAAGAATGTGGCGGCTGGCTTGCAGTTGTTCGTCTCGCAGACCGAGTAATGCCTGAATTCGATCAATAATTTTTGGCCCGCCGGGGTGAACGGCGAATACCGCATTCGCGCAGGTTTCTTCGAATGAAACGTTGCAACGCTTACAGAGTCGTTGCATGTAGGCAACGAGATTTGCCGAAATTGCCTCGGGAACAATTGACGAAAGCCGCATGCGCATTCCCCATTCAGAGCAATCCCAGGTTATCGCCGTTTCGGTTTCGGGAATAATTTCTTCTTGAAGAGCATCAACCCGCAGCCCGGCACCGTTTGCCCGCCCGATTTCTTCATGGTGAACAGCTGAGTAAACGATAAAGCCATCGGCAAAAAGGCTTTGAACGACGAGTTGCTCGGGTGAATGGTCTTGAAGCTGAACATGCAGCGAGCAGACCTCAGTGTGAAAGATATCTGCACGGTAGTCACTGCTGCGGTTGCCGGCATTAAGGCGTGCTTTAGCGAGAAAGCCTTCGACGATGCGCACCGCCGGCAGGGCAGCATAGCAACCCATGTGATAAGCATGCGTTACAACGGTTTTTTGCTGCCAGTTGTTTTTTGCTGCTATTTCCTGGGCGCTGCTCGGTGAAACGTAGCCGGTGCAGGTAACATGGACAACATGATCGGGGGCGGTGATTTCGGGCGTGAAAAATTGGGCACAGACGCGCCTGGAAATTTCACTGAATTGCGCTGATCGCTGGCTCATAGAAGGCCCAAAAGGGCCGTCCCTGAAATGAAACAATTCCATCTTTTCCCAGTTTGTGTGGGTGAAATCGCAGATTTCGGTGCCGCGAACAGCGATCTGTTCACTTGAACACCCGTAACGCTTAACGAGCCTGGCAATTCGATCAGCAGACAAACCTTCGGAGTCAGACTTCCCGATGCAGGCGTCTTTGCGTGACTCAGCGCGAGCATGCGCTTCAGCCAGCCATGACAGAGTGGTTTCCTGATCGAGCAGATATCTGGGGCGAATACTTCTAAAATTGCACAATATCAAAATCGAATCTCCAGTCGCAAAAGGCTTTCGAAGGCAATTCTCAAAAGCGGTCTCTCTAATTCCAAGCTTCGTCAGCCCCACAAAACGGCTGGATACACATAATACTGCTAATGTCTGTAAAACAACACACTTTTATCACAGTTGCGGCTACAAGCTTATACAATAAGCTGACTTCTGCGAAACCCATAATAAAAGAGCGCATATCTTGCAGCATGCCTCGAAGAACCTTATAAAGACGCCACATTTATTGCAAAAAGTATCAGCTGAAAGTTTATTTGCCTGCCTGGCCTTGCAAAGAAACCGTAAGCATCGTAGAATTTCGTTGATGGCCATAAAAACGCCAGCGGCAGAATAATTGAGAGATAACCCGGCCGCCGTGCCAATCAACACTGGAGGAAAACATGATCACGTGGAAATTTGACAAACCCGCTTTCGACTTTCAGGAATTCGTCAGAAGCATGCTGACCCATTTCAAGAGGATTGCCACCACCGACATGACCGTTTCTGACTTCATCTGGCGCGAAAACGCCAACGTTGCCAGACGCGGCAACCCCGAAAACCCGACCTGGAAAGACCTGCTCGCCGAACTCGAAGACGGGCAGCAGTTGTTTTTTCCCTTCGCCGAACCAAATGAAGGCAAGCCGGTGCGCTGTGCTGATGGCAGCCGCGTTCAACTTGCACCGCCCGGCTCGACTCCTGAATTCACCTATGACGCCAATGAAGTAGTTGGTTTTGCCCTGACCATGACCCGCAGCCGTTTCGAATTTCAGCCGGCCTGCTATTTTATCGGCAACGACGCCGGCAGACTGCCCTCAATGGAAAAACTCCCGGTTGGCCTTTTTGAAGACAAGATCGCAGCGTTCCTCAATGGCTTCAAAAAAGAAAAGGTGATGGACGCTGAAGATTCACGACCCGAAACCCGCAAAATGAAGCCCCTGTAAGGGGGCTCTTCGTCAGAGGCTTTCTAAAAATCTATTATTCCTGCAAACCAACTCTTAAGAGCGCAGTAAACCAGCAATAGTGGCGCTAGATGATTGCGAATTGGCGTCGATATGGTTAGTATGCTTTTATGGTCAATTTTCAAACTGCTCTGCTGCTTTATCGTCGCCTGATTCAGATATTCAAGCCACGGCTGATTTATAGCCTTGGCTGCATTTTTTGCATCGCCCTGACCGGGTTCGCTCTTTTTCCGCAAACCACCCTCTGGCTCGACAACCTGTTTTTCGACTTTAAGCAAACCACTGCGTCTTATTTTCGCTCGCCAGACCCCTCGCTGGTGGTAATCGGCATAGACATGAAAACCCTCTCGGCCAGCACCAAACGCTGGCCATGGCCGCGCGAAGATGTTGCCGCAGTAATTCAAAAATTGTCTCAGGCAAAACCTCGCGGTGTGCTTGTTGATGTTCTTTTTCAGAGCACTGATACCGAACCCGGTGATGCCAGGCTCGAATCAGTAATTAAAGCAACCGGCAACATCATTCTCATTTCAATACTCGAAGAAAAGCAGAGCGCCCAGGGCACCACTCTCACCAGATTCACTTCTCTGCCCAGGTTTGGCAAGGCGTCTCTGGCTGAGGGTTTTGTCTGGGGAGTGCCGGGCCATGACGGAGTTATACGAAGCTTTAGAGTAGCCGACGAACGACTTAACGCGCAAAGCGCAGCAATGGCAACGATCAAACATTTTGCGCCCGCCACCGATGTGCACGCCATACCTGATTGCCCGGCCCTGATTTTTGCTCGCAAAAATGGCGGAATTCCAGTTATCTCGCTTCAGGATATCATCGAAAACGAGAGCAGTTATGCAGATTTTCTGCGCGACAAAATACTGGTGCTCGGAGTCAATGCCAGAGTCGTTCACGATTACCATAATACCGCGTTGGGTAACGTTGCCGGCGTTGAAATATTGGCCGCCTCAGTCGATACAATTCTATCGGGCAGAGCTGAAAGATTCTTTTTCTCAGACCGTATATTCAGGGCATTCGCTGTCACTGTCGGCTTTTTAGTAAGCTGGGTTATGCTCCTGGCAAATTATTCCCTGCTGCCGGTTCTGCTGGTTTTCGCACTTATCCTCGGGGCGACACTGATTTTCACCGAGTTGCTGCTGTGGCATCTTCCGATTGCCCCCATGGTTTTCAGCTGGGCATTAACAAGCCTTACCATTGCGACTGCCAGATATTTCAACAATCTTTTCAGTCTTCAGGAAATGCGTCTTGAGGCCGCCACCGCTTCTATGGTGCAGGAACAGTTGCTTCCGGCCATGGAACTCGCCTTCAATGACTACACGGCCTACGGGATCTCGCGATCTGCAAGCGCTCTGGGCGGTGACTATTTTGATTATTTTGTGGTCAGAGACCGCTATCTGCTGGTAATAATCGGCGATGCCACCGGTCATGGAGTGCCGGCTGCCCTGGCAATGGCGATCGGCAAAGCAACAGTGTTGATGAGCCTCGAAAAAAACCTTTCACCTGACGAGCTGATAGAAGGAATGAATGCAACCCTGTTCAAGTCTCTGAAGCGCAAGTTGATGATGACCGCGGCGCTGCTCTGGGTAGACACTGCAACCCACGAGTTTGAATATCGAAATTGCGGGCACCCGTATCCATATAAACTTTCTGATGACGGTTCTGTCACGCAGATTGCAGCTTCTGGGCTATTCCTAGGCACAAAAGCCGCTTATCGTTCCGGGGAACCATACAAAGGCATCTTGCAGCCCGGCGAAAGACTGCTTTTTTATTCTGATGGTCTGATTGAATCTATGCCGGTGACAAATGACCAGGATGGTTACATTGCTTTTAATGACTATTTGCTGAGCAGGCCAAAACTGCCGATCAGAGAAGCCTGCCATGATATTCTCGACCAGCATCCATTTTTTAAAGGCCAACAACCCCAGCCAGACGATTTTACGGCATTGATTGTCGAAAGACGCCATCAACAGCCATAAACCGGCTGCCAGGCAAAATTTCAGCTGACAAAAGACACTGTCAGGCCCGAAGACTGAGAAGAAGCTGTTTATGCTTGACCGTTTCATTCTGAACCCGGTTCAGCAATTGCTGAAAATCAGCAAGTTCAGTGGCGAAAGATTTTGAAATGTTACTTTCGATCAATGACTGCTCGACGTCGGCAATAAAATTCACCACGTATCTGGCGTTCAATTTTCCCTGTTGCAGTTCTGCGGTTTTATCTTTAACCGATTTTGTTACCAGTCTGACCGTCTGGGCAAAAAAGTTGCCGGCGTGCCAGTTCTCGGGGTGTTCTTCGGCTGACGCGCGAATTCTTCTGAAAACCTCGGCGTGGAACTCTTCTTCGCGCTGCAGAGCCTGCCATTTTTCGGCGTTTTCGGGGTAGGTTGTCAGGCAGGCCTTGTAATAGTCAGCCAGAGACAGTTCATTCTCGATGAAGGCATCGATCAGGTCGAGCAGATCTTTATTGTCAGGCATTTTTAACTCCTTTTTGCGTTACCCGCAGCGGTGTTTCAAACGATCGCGTCGATGCCGACGCCTTCGAGGTTTTTGAGTTTTGAAACCACCCAGGAAATGTCGCGTTCTTTATTGATGATACTGCCGTGTTGAGGCGCCAAAGCGGTTACTGGCAGTTTTTCGATGACACCCATGGCGTGTGAGAGTGCTTTGGTTGAGGGCATCACCTGACGATGAAAGGCCTCAAGGTCTGGCATCGGGCAATAACTCTTATGATTGGGGCAGCGATGAAAATTAGTGCAGGTGAAGCACTGGTCGGTGAGTTCAAGAAACAGTTCCCATTTTGTGGCAAAACTTCCGAAAAGGTCACTGGTAAACAGGGTGCCGGTGCGCTCATCGAGAGTGACAAAACTGCCTGCCGAATGCGTGTATGGCGTTTTAATAAACTTGAGCTTGCGACTGCCAAGCGAAAGCTCATAGTTTAAGCCATTTATATCGACGAGTTTTTTGTGATGCACTTTTTCGCAATAGTGGCGCAGAAAAATATTATTGCTGGCCTTTGAATAAATACGCAACTCAGGGTTGTCGCATAAATCAATAAAATTGGCTAATGAACCGCATAGATCCGGGTCGTAATGCTGATAAATGAGACCCACAATGTTTTTTGGGCGAATGCCGGTCTGCAAGACCTTCATCATGGTGCCGGCAAAATCTGGTCGGCTGCCGCCATCAATAATCAGGGCACTCTCGCCTTCAATGACAATATACGAATTGCAGTGCAGGTTTGCTTCGGGGTCGTGCACGCCGATCCAGAAGATGCCGTCGGCCACCTCTACCGGTTTGTTGTAGCTGATTCGGTTTATGCTGATTACCTCATTCCTGGCTTGCGATGCGGCTGGTTACAAAAAATGCCTTCATCGGATTCTTGTTCTTCAGAGTAATTTCGCCGCGGTCTTCACAGTTAAAAAAATCTTTGACCTGCCGGTGAGTTTCTTCTGAAATATTTACCCGGCCCTTTTCACCTGATGATTCAAACCTTGAGGCGATATTGACGTTGTCGCCAAAAATATCGAACTGCATGCGATCTTTGCCTACCACGCCACCCATAAACGACCCGGAGTGAATGCCAAGGCGCATTTCAATCGGAAGCGGCTGGCCGGCATTGAACTCATCAAGAAAACTGACAGTGCCTAGAGCCGTTTCAACTGCCATTAGTGCGTGGTCTGCCGCTGGCAGCGGTGCACCGAAAACCGCCATGTATGAATCGCCGATTGTTTTGATTTTAGTGCCATGGTAGCGTCTGACAATTTCATCCATGCCTGAAAAAAGAACGTCAAGACGCTGAATCAGCTGTTCCTGGGGCATTTTTTCGGCCAGGCGCGTGAAGCCGGCGCAGTCTGAGAAGAATATGCTGCCAACAAACTGACGGGTCGGGTAATTGCCGTTAAATTTAATTTCTTCGGCAACAGTGGCTGGCAAAGTGTTGCGCAATAAGCCATCGACTCTTTTTTCAAGATCGACATATTTTTCAATCAGGTCTTGCAGCAGGCGTTTCTGAATCTCAGCGTCTTCGAGTTTGGCCAGAATTGAAATGTAGTCCTGAGATAACTGGTCAGCCGATGTTTCCATGATTTCGATGCCACAATAAATCTCTTCAATCGCTCTGGTATCCATTCCTGGCCCTTTTGAATCTCTTTTACGTCGTTCACAGCCCTGCAGAAGGTCATAGACATTTTATCCGGGTTACAGTGCTTCGACCTGATATAACCAACCCAATGCAAACATTTTACATGCGCTTTCTTCCAAAATACATCATAGAACAGTTTCGGTGCAAGCAAGTTAAACTGATAAGGTCAGAGCCAACCCATTTTGAAACCTCGCATGCAAGACTCCGGAAAAGTCACCTGCGGGTGGTCAACGTCGCCGGTCGAGGCGGTCGGCGAAGACCTGCAACTTTTTGCGGGCTGACTCTGAGTTGACTCTGGCGATCAGGTCGTCGCGGATTTCTTTTCCGGCCAGAGAAAAAAACATTTCCATAGCAGGTGGCACCGGAAAAGGCGTCGGAATACGCTGCTCAACGTTTTGCCCGGCGTTGATCAGTTCGACCATCAGATCTGCCCTTTGCCTGAAAATTTGCCGGCGGACTTCGGGCGAAAGTTCACCTTTTGCGACTCTTGGCCTGCTCATAAGGGCCACCAGCAGGTAGCTCTGTTGCACCGGTTGCAGGCCTGCCGATATAAGGTTGCGCAACAGATTGATATCGCCGCTCTGTATGGCTATGCCAAGCAGATCGTAGCCCCAGCGATCAATTTTTCGACGATCAACGCAGGTTATCTCATTGAGCTCTAGAAGCCTTTTCTGGGTTGATGCGGCCGACAACAGCAGCGGCAATGATTTGCCGGCACTGGCAACTATGGCCAGTGACAAGGGGTTATAAAGCATGGTTGTCTGGCTGGCATAAAAAAGATATGGGCTATCTGCCGCCGGTTCATAAGAAAAAGCAATTGGCGGTTCAAGTGGCATACCGGCCTTAAGAAAAAGCTCGATTGCAGCCTGATCATCACGGGTGATTGCCCCAAAAAAGGCGGCTCGGTCAAAATTGTAGCCCATAGCCAGCAGTTGCCTGCAAATTTCGGTGTTTTCAGGGGTAGGTTGAGTTGGTTCAGCCAAAGCCGATGCCGAATCTGAAGCCGGCCCATCAAGGCTTTCAGGCGTGCTGGCCAGGTCTGATGGCGCGGCAGGGTGGGGGGGCAGTTGAACAACCGAAGAGTCAGACGTGGTTGCGTTATCTGGCAACCCAAAATCATCAGTCGCGCCGGCTTTGTCAGTTATGGGGAGTTGGCTGGTAAAGCTGGCGATGTCAGCATTCTCGCGTGCAATTTCGATGCTGATGTAATGTTCGATTGCATAGAAACCGCTCAGCAGCAGAATAAAAGTGACCACAAAAGTATAGAAAAAAATCTTCATGCTTCATTATAACATTTCTGTAAGGCTGGCAGGCATCCGGTATTTTGGCGCGGCAGGTAGGTTCAGCAGCGCATGGCAAAAGGAAACTTTTCCTCTCCAACAGCGTTCTTACGGCATGTCAGTCGTTGCAACGCTCTGCGATCTTCGCACCCTCATAGTTC
>DAOPYA010000104.1:0-15140 GCA_035352635.1 Candidatus Rifleibacterium sp. | reverse complement strand
ACTTCTATTCATGATGTTTTCCACGATTCGTCAAAATTTTAACCGGACAGTAGTGGGTACCTGTTATAAAGCTTTTTTATTCAGTGGGTAAGGATGGATCTGAAATAATGAAAAACAGTTTGAAAAAAATGTTCTGCGCTGCTTTTTGTTTTGCTATGCTGGTGGTGCCGGCGTTCGCTCAAAATGCTGAGACCGCCGATGCGGTTGTCGGGCCGATTCTCGACAATGTTGGCAAACTGACCGAAATGACCGCCGGTTCAGCCGATCTCGATCTCAAGAAAGCCATCGATGGCATGAAGCTCAATCTCGACGGCATCATGGGAAAATCTCTCGGAGCCAACGATGAAAAGGTTAAAGCGACGATCGATGGTATCAACACCCAGGTAGAGAGCCTTTTGCAGAAATCACTCGGTGAAAATGGCGAGATGATCGCTCAGTTGCTTGAATCAATCAACGGCCAGGTAGACACTTTTTTACAGCAGACAAATGAATTCACCAACAAGGTCGTTGAACAGAGCCTTAAAACCGCCAACGAAGCTACTGCTCAGGGACTTGAAATGGGCCGGCAGCTCACAGAACAGGCCCTGCAGGACGCCAGTCAGACAATGAATCAAGCGCTTGAAGAGGGTCTGCAGAGCGGCCAGGACCTCAGCAACCAGATCATCAACGAAACAATGCAAGACCTGCAGAACCAGTCATACGGCACCTCTGATTAACGGCCACGATGAACAGGGCCATAAAACAAGCCACGGATGAACACTGATAAACACAGGATTGAGCTGGAGTCAGCAGCACCATACACACTGCTGACTCCAGTGAATTTTTAGTTATTTACTGCTAGAAGTGAGAATTGAAAGTGGGCTTCGCAAGTCATGAAAACGAAAGTCTTCTGATCAGGCCGAAAGACTCGCCTGAGGCAGCAAAGGTAAGCTGATGAAAAATGCGGAAAGCCTCGATCTGACCTTTCTCGTCGATAACAGTTCCGGGCCTGGCTGCGGCGCTGAACATGGCCTGTCGATCATTGTTGAAACTGATGACACCTGTCTGCTTTTTGACTCAGGCCAGAGTTCTCTGTTTAAAAGCAACGCACAGAGTTTCGGAATCGACCTTGACCGTATCAGACTCGCGGTTCTGAGCCACGGCCACTATGATCACGGTGATGGTTTTGAATACTTTGCCGGCCGCCGGCTGGTGTGCCACCCGGAAATCTTCATTCGCCGCTATCGCGAGAAAAACGGCACCTATATCGGGTTGAGCTATGATCGACATCAGGCTGAAGCCTGGTTTGACCTGCATTTAAGCGCCAGGCCGGTTAAACTTTCAGATTCAATAACTTTTCTCGGTCAGATTCCGCGGTTGAATGATTTTGAGGCAAAACAGACACCCTTTTATGACGAAGCCGGTCAGCCTGATTTTGTGCCCGATGATTCGGCCATTGTTGCTGAAACCGCAAAAGGCCTGGTGGTCATCGCCGGCTGTTCCCATTCGGGTATATGCAATATTGTCGACTATGCCTGCTCTGTGACCGGCCGCAATGATATCGCCGCAGTTATCGGCGGCTTTCATCTGAAAGAGAGCAGCCCAGCAATCGAGCCGACAATGTCTTACCTGCGAAGCAGAAACATCAGACTTCTGATGCCATGCCACTGCGTTGATGCCTCTGTTATTCAGCTTCTGCATGCAGAAATGCCCTGCGAACCAGTTTTTTCGGGTCGCAGGGTCGGTTTTACCAGTTAATTCAACTTTTCAACTTAAAATGCAAGGCATTCTCTGAACTTTTATTTTTCGCGTGGGAAGGGCCAGGCCATGATGCCGCCTTCCATGACTTTGCCGTTGGTATAGCCGTTTTGAACCAGAAGTCTGGCCGCCTCGTAGCCGCGCAGAGAGATTTGGCAGTAGCAAGACTATTTACCTTGTTGAAGGGCAAAAGAGTTTAAATTGCGTATGGGGCTGCTGGTATGAAGCTAGAAAGTCAGCACCTTGTCGCTGTCGATTACCCACTGTGCCAGCGCCGGCATGGTCGAATTCTCGGCTCCGGCAAAGTATGGCTGATTCTTGTAGATACCGCAGCGTGCCATGCGATTGACTGATAAGCTTTTCCGGCGGCAGTTGAGCTGAATTGAATTGTCAGGGCTTTTTCTGCAGCCATTCAACAGTTTTGCGATTTTCAGGGGCGGTTGCCGGCAGGCTGAAATCCCAGATAACTTTCTGATTCAGGTGCTTTTCAAGTGCTGCGATGATGCTTTCGCCGAAGAATGGCGGCGGGTTCTTCTGCAACAGTTCGACTGCATCATGCCATGCCTCTTCCGGGTCACTGGCCATTCTGGCTTCGAACCTTTCAGTTAGTGCCGCCCAGTCAGTTGTGGCATCGCCGCTGTCGGGACACCTAAGGTCTGTCTCTGCTTTTTGGGCTGCTGTATTTGTGACGATTGCGTTGTTGACCGCTATCGGTGCTGCAACGATCTCCGGCGCTGCCAGACTATCGAGAAACCAAGTCATGCACACGAATGCAATCATGATTATGCCCGCCGACAGGCTGCGGCTGAGTCGGTTGCGAAGCTGACGATAGAGAAATGCCAGCAGCAGAAATGTACACGAGATTACTGCAATCAGCTGATTTGGAGGCAGGTCGGCCTGATAGGAAGTCGCGATGCCCATGATGGTGGCGAATGATGCAGCCAGGACCGCCAGCAGCATTCCCTGCAGCAGATGCCTGGCCAGCAGAAGGGCTGTGGCGGCCGGTACTACCAGATAACAGAAAACCAGCATCACGCCAGCTATTCTTGAGGCTGCGGCCACCGTCAGACCAAGAAAGACAAAAAACAGCAGTTCATAGCGCCAGGCGCTGATTCCGAGAGTCATAGCCGATTCTCGGTCGAGGAATGAATAGAGAATCGGCCGGTAGAACAGCCCCATGGCCAGCAGTGCCGGCAGCATTACCGCACAGATTGTCAGAAGGTCGCTGTTCGAGGCAAACAGCAGGTTGCCGTAAAGAATCGCCTTGACCTTTTCTAAACCGAAGCCGCTGTGTGCTACCAGAAGAATGCTCATGCCCGACGCGAAAATGAAAATCGCGCCGAGAATCGTATCGCGCGGCAGTCTGGTAAATTCATAGGGGTAAGCGAGAATTGCCACGACAAGAAGGCAGAACAGGGCCGCTCCGGCAAATGGGGGCAGTTCATGCACGAGGGCGAAGGCAACCCCGAAAGCCGCGACTTCTGAAAGCGTTACTCCGATGAATACCATGCGTTTCAGAACGACGAAGATACCGAATACCGAGAAGGTGGCCGCCATGAGAAATGCTGCTGGCAGAGCGCCGCCATAAATGCTGACGACGCTTTCAAGACTGGTGAGGTTGAACATTTTTGTATTCCTTGTCGATGTGCCTGAGGTTTCTGGCTGAAAGAAGGGCATACAGAGCTATGCGACTTGACTGGCCCTGATATAGACGAAAAACCTCGTCAGCAAGCCCGATAATCGGTTCGAGGCTGTGCTGTGCAAACAGAACGGTTTTCTGTTCTTCTCTTGCAAGGCGATAAAGCAGTTCAATCAGGTCGAATTCTGACTGCTCATCCAGACCGGCTGCGGGTTCATCCATTATCAGAACTTCAGCGCCACTGACCAGAGCCCGGGCAATCATGACTTTCTGCCGCATGCCGCCTGATAGCTCGTTGAGAGTTCTCTCTGCATGCTGCAGCAGCTTGAAGCGTTGCAGATATTCGTCGATCTGCTCACGCATCTGCCGGTCAGGTTTCTGCCAGAGGCCCAGCCTCGGGTAAAGGCCCATTGTGATAACTTCTCTTGCAGTAACCGGATACAGGCGGTCGAGAGTCGAGACCTGCGGCACATAGCCCGGCGGTTGCCGCAGAAATGGGTGGATGAGCTCGCCGCTGATCGGCGGCAGAAGGCCGAGAATCGTACGCAGCAGGGTTGTTTTGCCAGAACCGTTTGGCCCGATGAACGGAAGAAACTCGCCTTTTCTGATCTCGAGGCTGATTTTTTCGACCACAGCCTCATTGTCGTAGCCAATCGCCAGGTCTCTGCAGATTATCAGACTGCTATTGTCATCTTGCTGCATCATTGCCCTCCATAAGACCGGCACGCCGGGCGCCCGTGCACAGCTGCTCGACCCAGAAATCCATGAGTTTTTCCCAGGCGTCTAACCCTGGGCGTCCGCCTACGTAATAAGGCAGCATGATTGCCTGAGCGCCTGCGTTTGCAGCAACCCGGTTTACCGTCTTTTCATCGAAATAATCAGCAGAAATGACCAGTTTGATATTGTACTGCTTCATGGTTTCTCTGAGCGTGGCAAAGTGCCTTGGCGAAGGCGGAATCCCGGGCTTGGGTTCTATGAAACCACCCTCGATGAGGCCGAAATCATCGAACAGATACAGCCAGTTCTTATGGTATGAAACGATTCTGGTGCCGCGCAGCGGCCAGAGACTGCCAAGCCAGCCGCCCGCGTAGGCTGAGAGAGGCTTGCCTTTATACTGTTTTTCGGCAAGAAAATTGAGCAGTTTCCCGGTCTTGTGCATGTCGAGAAGGGTCTGTTGCCCGAGAATGCCGATCAGTTCACCGCCATACAGCTTCTGACATAGATTTGCGATGAATGCGGCGGTATTGCGGTCGAATTGATCCTTTTGCTGCGGCAGGTTGCGGCCAAGACCGATTCTGATATTATCGGCGGCCTGTATGATATTGAGCGGGCTTACAGTTACATGCGGATTGCCATAAAGATGCAGCCCGCCCTCGATATGGGAATAGGCGACCGGTTTATCTTTGAGGTTCATGCCGGTTGCTGCCGCCACGTAGCCAATTTCGCCGCTTCTTATACGGCGATTGCCTGATTTATCGACGGCCGATGGCAGCCACATCTCCAGGTCGAGACCGGTTGCAATCAACAGGTCGGCATTTCTGAGAATTTCGACGAACGATGGCTTTGGTCTGACGAAATGGGCATCCTGGGTGCCTTCGACAATCGCCCTGACTTCAACGGCATCCTGCCCGATCACACGGGCCAGATAAGCGTAATCAGGAAGCGTGGTGACGATCTTTAGAGGGGCAGCCTGAATGATCGGGGCGACGAATAACTGAACAAACAGAATCAATACGGCTATGATGAATTTTTTCATTTTTATCTCCTGGTTATCAGTAACGGTCGTGTTTATGCGGCCCGGCTGCCCAGATACACTGCAACATCAGACGCTTTTCATCAGGCCCCATGTTGTGGCCTGATTTGTAGTTGAATTCAAGACGATATTTAACCCATGGACTCTGCTGCCAGGTCATATAAGGGCAGACCTGCCACTCATGCGGGCTTTGGCTGACAACTGCCAGAGGCGAGAGAGAAAAACCCGGAACCGAGGCATACTTCTGACTGTCTGGTTCGTAGTAATCTATTCTCACCCCTGATTCAAGCTGCCGATCGAGTTTCCACTGCAGGTTGGTGTAGCCGCCCCAGGCAAAGATGCTGTCTTTGCTGCCGGTATCCGGCGTCAGAATATCCTTTTTGACACCATAGAATTCGGTTCTCCACATAAAATTACGGTATTTCATGTTGTCGGCCGGTTCCCACAGATGAGTAAAATCGAGGCCAAACCCGACAACCGGCCTGGTTGAGTCCATGGTCATGTTGCCGGTGCCCTTTTTGATTGTCCAGAGGTCGTTGACTCCGGCCAGTGCAGTGAGGCCGATTTCCTGATATGTGTCTTTGCTGATGTCGCGGAAAGATTTAAGATGCAGAAGCATTGATGGCATACCCTTGGTATTGCCGGAGAACAGCCGGCCGTTGGTGGCTTCGGTGAGCTGCATGGTGAGTTCATTGGTTGTCTTTCCTGAACCGCCCAGCTGCCATTCAAATGAAAGGCCGTTCTGTACAAGGCCGCCGTCACCGAGAATCCGGCGCATTGCCAGCGGAAACTCGGCCTGATCGAGGCCAGCCTGGTGCCAGCGATGAACGATTCCGAACTGCTGTCTGAATTTGCCTATCGTCAGATTGAGATTCGGGGTAATGCCATATCTGGTGATGTAGGCTTCGCCAAGGTTTGAGTTGTCTTCTTTGACCGGTACTGCCCCTTTAAATCTGGTGTTTGGGTCGAGGTAGGTTTCGTAGTGAACCCCGAGATTTCTCAATGTGGCGTCTGAATGGTTTCTGGTGCCATCGATGCTCTGCAGTCGATAAAAAAAGTCACCAACAACGCTCAATTCAGGATTCTCGGCCTGCCGGCTCAACTCACCGGCAATGAATTTTCTGTCTGAATCATTGTTGATGGTGTTTGCAGGGGAGTCAGCAGAACCTGCGGTTGTCTCTATGGCGCTCTGTCTGAGAGCCATGAGCTCAGCATCTTCTGAAATTGCTGATTTCGAGGCGCTCTGTGCTGACAGTTCACTGATTTGAGCAGTCAGAGAGGCGATCTGCCGTTCATACTGCTGCTGCATCTGCTCGATTCTGTTTTCGAGTGCGTTCAGTCGTTCTTCGCCTGTATTTCGTGCCAGACAAGGCTGAGTCAGAAGAAGTGAAAAGTTCAGGAGAAAAAATAAATAGAAAAATTTTGTTCGCAATGCATTCATGATTGAACCTCTGAATGTTGATTTGATCGGCGTTGATGGCGTCGGAAGAAAAACAGGTCACGATTCATCTTTGCTGCTGGATCGCAGTCATGCTGAACAATAGCTGCAATATCAGCAGTGTCAGGACATGCTTTTTGTGCGACCGGGCTTTTCTGCCGTGTTGATCAAAAAACGCCGGAAGAATGAAGAATTATGAAGAATTCAAATCAGTTGATCAGAGCTGGCGGGCCACGTGGAAGTGTGGCTAAGGTGGGTTCGTTAGAACAAATGCTTTTTAATGGCCGGCCAAGGGTTGAAATATTCTCTGAGAAAGAAACGGTTAGAATTCTGGCAAGCCCGCTGGTAAAAAACTGAGATGCTAGGTCGCAAAAGCCGCAGAAGCCTGTGTTGTGTCCCGCTGTTTTTATTGCGGGTCGATCGGTGTCGTCGTCGTTTGCAAAATGATGGCTGCAGCAGGAGTTGCAGCTTGCCTGCCTGTTTTCATACCGGTCGGTAACGGAGATTTGCTTCAGCGCAAAATGCAGGGGAAAAGCGATCAGCCAGGCTGAAAGAATGCCCAGAATGAAGATCGCACAGAAAAGCTTCAATTTTCTGGTGAAAATTCCCATGCGCTGCAGAATGCCACAAACCTGTTTTTGGGTCAAGCAAAATAGCATAAGCCAAAAAACCTCTTGCGAAATTTCTAGTGTTATTTTATAATACAAAACAGGAGGTAGTTATGAAAAAATCTGTTTATATTATTGCCGCCGGTTTTGCCGGCGCCATTATCGCGGCAATTGTCATGGTTCTGCTGATGCCTGGCATGATGATTCGTGAGCAGGCAAGCCCGTTCGGGTTTGAGGAAACGGTCGAGAAAATAAAGGCGGCCGCAGAGACTGAAGGCTGGGTTATTTCAGGAATTTCTGACCTGAGTGCTTCGGTGAAGAAGCATGGAAATTACGATCTTTCCTCCGTTAAGCTGATCAACATGTGTCAGGCCGACCATGCATTTAAAATACTCAATGAGGACGCGAACAAAAAAATTTCTGTTTTCATGCCCTGTACGATAAGCGTCTATAAAAAATCAGACGGAAAAGTCTATGTTGGCAGTATGAACGCCGGGTTGCTCGGAAAAATGTTTGGCGGCACCGTCGCTGAAGTCATGGGAAACACAGTGGCTGCACAGCAGCAGAAGTTCATTGCATTTCTTAACTGAGTCCAGGAACGACCAGAATCTCCTCTGGCAACTGGTATGGGCGGCACTTACGCCAGATTGCCGACACACAGCAATCCCGCCCCGGTCTCGAATTGCCGTTCGGCAGTTCGAGACTTTTTTTACCTAATTATTGGCATTTGCCCTTAAAAAAATACAAATACTATCTTTAAAAACCAAATCCTGTAGCCATTTTTAAAATTTTTTTATTGGCAAATGCCAAAAAACTTCTTGCGCTTTTAGAAGTGTTGTTTTATCTTATAAAAGTGGGTACAAAATTCACAAACTAAGGAGTAGAATATGCCAGGTTTTGACAGAACAGGTCCGAATGCTCAGGGGCCGATGACCGGCCGTGCAATGGGTTGTTGTCAGACTGTCGATCAGAGCGGTCCCGTGCCGGTGGGTCGACGTGGTGGCTGCGGTTTCGGTCGTGGCGGTGGCAGGGGTCTCAGGCAGGGATTCGGTCCTGCTGCCGGTCGAGGTCGCTATCGTAATATCGAAGCCGGTTTCGAGCAGGTTGAGTCTGTGGATTTCGAAGGGCGCGAAGATGGCAGAATCGAAATGCAGAATCAGATCGATTCGCTTAAGGTGCAGCTCAACGAGATCAAAGACCTTCTAACCGACAAAGCCACAGAAAAAAAAGAGAAGTAAAGGAAGCAGAATATGAGTCAGACCGGCAGCAGCCCTTCAGTCGTGAGGCCTACAGCCCATGCAGCAAAGACAACAGGCCGTGCCAATGCCATCTGAAACCGCTGCCGGCAGACTTCTACCCGGGGGCCGGCTTCAACCGGTTCCGGCGGCCGGTTCGCACGCCGGCTGTCTTCTTTGTGGGGCAAAAAACCCGCTGTCGATGCATTTGCAATTCGTGGCAGACGATAATCATGTCGTGTATGCTGATTTTCAGGCGCACAACATGCTGCAGGGCTACCAGGGCATAATTCACGGCGGGGTTACCTGCGCCCTGCTCGATGCAGCCATGACCCACTGCCTGTTCAATCGTTCTATTGAGGCAGTCACGGGCGAACTCAAAGTGAAGTTCATACAACCGGTGCCCTGCCGCGCCTGTCTGCAGCTTAAAGCCTGGGTGGAAAAGGCATTTCAGCCTCTCTATGTGCTCAGGGCCGAACTGCGCTGCGAGGATTCTCTGCTTGCCAGTGCTGAAGCAAAATTTATGCAGACTGCCACCGATTATTTCGGCTTATAATTGCGATTTTTCTTAAGGCTTCGGTGGGTCATGCTCAGGTATGCTGCGGCCGTCTGACTATGTATGTGCATGAATTCAGCCGTGCATGATTTGTCCATCGAGAGAAGCCAAGATCGCGAGCAATAGATGAGTGCTGCTGAAAGAAGCGGCTTGCCGAAGGCAAAGGCCAGTTCAGACCCGATCACCGCAGGACCTGACAGCGTCTATCCTGATGCTGTCGAATATCGCCGACCTCCTGTCAGCAAAAAGCATTCATACAGAAAGCTTTTATGTCTCCAGAGAAAGGATGGAGGCAAGCGCCCTCCGGCTGATAGGCCGCGTCATCGAATCCTTGAGAAATACTTGAGAAATACTTGAGAAATACTTAAGGCACTCCAATATAACATCGGATTGAAAAGGAAACGGGTCGAAGGGGGCAAAATGACCAATGCAAAAAAACATTTGCCTGCACTTTGATGAAGAAATTTTTGGTAAAATCACAAAATGGCTGAACCTAAATTCGCTCCCGGCTTCCGGATTTCATTTACTGATCTGCTGGTTCTGATCGGCGGAGCAACCGCTGCAGGTCTTTTGTGGCAAATCAACGCCGGCCTGGCTGTTCTGCCCGCCCTGCCGGTTCTGCACTTTTTTCTTTTCTGTAATGTATTTCGTATCGAGCGAAAAAAAGAACTGATCTGGGCCGCATCCTGTATCATCTCGAGTCTGGCGGCCATGCAGACCGATTACCTTACCTCTCCGTTGTTCATAGGCTATAATTTCTTTCTGGCCGCGATTCTCATTGTCATTGAAACCAGAAGCCCCGAATATCACGGCATTTTCTGGAAGCAATTCAACCCGGATCTCGAAAACCACTGGCATCGCAAAAACAGCAAGATATCCTGATCTGCATCGCTTGCCGATCTTAAAATTTTTATGAATATCTGTCTTTGCATGTTGCACTTGCCGCGCCGGCGTGCTAAATTCATTCAGCACTTTTGAACCATCAATCGTTGCTTTAACCCGTACACACACGGGCCAGATGCCGATTTTATGCGTTCAGCATGCCGGAGTAGCTCAGGGGTAGAGCAACGCCCTCGTAATGCGTAGGTCGCGGGTCCGATTCCCGCCTTCGGCTTTTGTGCAAAAAACCCGCGTCAATAGCGGGTTTTTTTATTAGGGTAGGCGAAAGGGTAGGCACTTATGTCAACTATCTTTGAAAAGCGGGGCGTCTGGTATTACCAGTTTACAATTAACGGAAAGCGCAGGGCGAAGTCGTTAAAGACAAAAGACAAGCAGGCGGCCAAACGTCTGCAGAAACTCAACGATGCGAAACTTGAGCAGCGAAAACTAGGTCTTGCGCCTAAAAACGTAAAGATCGCCCAGGCGCTCGCCGATCTGCTCGACCGAAAAAGCCAGGCGCTAAAGCCTACGTCGTTGTGCCGGTATAAAGAAATGGTGCGAAACCTGACTACAATTCCTGTTGAGTTTGCGCACAAGCTTACTGTTGACGATCTAAATGACTACATCGCCGACCGCCGAAAAGCTGGCCGGGCAAATCAGACAATACATACTGAGCTTGCTATTTTGAAGGCAGCAATAATCCGGAGCTGCCCCCGAGATCAGATTGAAACGCTGTTAAAAGAGTGGCCGGTCATCAAGAAGACTATTGCGAAAGGGGAAACCGTAGACTATTACCCGCTCGAAGACATCGAGCAGTTGAAAATCTATTTTCGCGGCAGAGCTTTTGAGCGGTTCTTTCTTTTCGCCTTATACACCGGATGCAGGCGGTCTGAGGTAAACGAAATGCGCTGGTCGTCGGTGAGTTTGGGTAGCAATACTATCAGGATCAGGAATATAAAAACGGAAACGAGCGGGAAAAACCAATATCGCACAATCTCGATTCACCCCGGCCTGACTCCTGTTTTAGCAAATCCCGGCGCCCCCGTGGATCTGGTTTTCCCAGAGACGCAAAAGCATTCTCGTAACTGGCCATTTCAGCAAATGGAACTCGCCTGTCGCGACTGCGGAATACAATACAGGCGCTTCCACGGACTGCGGCACACTACAGCCACATACCTGCTCGCCGCTGGCGTCGATCTGCGCGAGGTCATGCAGTTGATGGGATGGACGCGCATCGAAACGGCGCAGCGATATATTCATTTGGCAAAAGCAGCGGCTGACAAAATGGCAAGGCTGCCATATTAGGGGTTGTATGGTGCCGGCTCTTCGTCTGGCTCGATCGCAAAGGTTTCTTCGCCGACTGGGTAGGAAATATCCTTGGCGAGGTCGAGCTGGTGACGTTCGGCATACTCAGCCTTCTTGCCGACATTCCACTGGGAAACCGGTCGATAGTAACCCATAACCCGCGACCAGACTTCACAGCGCTGGCGCGGTAGCCAGCCATTGTCAACAAATTGGCTTACAAATTTCTCGGGGATCACCATTTGCCCGGTCATAACAGCCGAAACGAACGCTTTTGGTGGCGCCTGGCCGCTGTCTAGCGCGGCCTGCAAGAGTCTTTCGAGTTCTTCGTTGTCATCCATGGCTTACTGCTTGACCTGGTAGACAACCAGGGAGATAGTATCGGTTCCAGCCTGAAGCGCTATAAAGCCGCCGGTTTTGAAAGAAACTGAAAAGTTCGAAAATTCAGGCAGGGATGCATCAACAGTTGTTGTGCCGATGGCTGCCCGAAAGGTATCGGTTGTGCCCTTGGCTTGCAAAACGGTAATGCTCGAACTATTCCAGATGGCCGGGATTATGAGGGGTTCTGACGCGGTTACTGAAACGATCTCAGTGTGCCCGGTGGCTCCAGCTGGCAGGTTTCTTAAATTCTCGGCATCCTGCCCGAAAACAACCATCGCGACCGCTGCCAGGCAGAGCAGTATTGGTGTCAATAATTTTTTGTTCATTTTAGAATCTCCATTCCAGCCCGGCCGCCACGCCTTTTTCTGGCCCGGCCGGGTCTACGCCACCCCAGATAGTTAGGTCTTTGGTGGCTCGTTTTGCGATTACCGGGAATTCAAGGTCTCTACGGCCACGTCGTCCGGGCCAATCGGCCGATTGGTTGGCTCCGGCGGCAAAGGGTTTGCGGAAATGTTTTCTATCCCGCTGACCTTGGCCTTCATCGAGAGATACCAGGCGATGAGTTTCTGGGCGGCGGCAATTTTATCGGTAGTGAATTCCTGCTCAAACTCTTTCAGTTTCTCCAGGTAAACAGTCAGCTTCTCGTCGCCCGACTTGCCTTTGATGCGGCCATACCATTCGGCTCCCTGGAAAACCATGCCGGTCACCCAGTGCGAGGTAGGCTGCCAACGATCCCAGGCGTCGTTTCCTGCGTTGGCCTGCGCCTTGAAATCTATAATCTTATTGATCAGGAACGTGAACGCGACGACTGACGTAATAAGCAGCGTCTGGTTCGCGGTAATCCAGCTCAGAAACTCGGTCATTTCTTTTTCTCCTTGGTTTTGAAACACTCGGCAAGCGGGCACCTTGAGGTCATTCGCTTACAGTATCTGCACTTCGAGTAATCCGATCCGACGCTCTGTGCTTTTTTTACAGATTCAGAGTAGCCGCTATGGCTATTGCCTCTGATCAGGTCTTCGAACAGACTCATGCAGCGTCGTCCAGGTCGATGATTTTCAGCCTGAACTTTTGCGGCATTACTGCGTGAAGATCGGCGAGGGTTTTGCCAGATTCTGTGACGTCTGGTTCCCCGTCTTTGTTAATGTCGGCCATGGCCCGGCCTGCTAGAATGCAGCCCTGTGTCTGGGAATTGTAGTTTCCTCGATGCGTCAGGATTCCGCTGCGGCCAGAAACCCCGGCTATCGCGAAGTGCTCTTTGTGCTTTTCGCTAAACCGAGATTCGACCAGGTATTCCCCGGCCGGGATCCTGCTGACATTTCGCCGATTGTCTTTCCAGGGCAGCTCAAGGGTAAAGGCTTTAAAGATTTCATCGGTTCCGCCGAAAACGTATAGCCTGCCAAGAGTCTGCTTTTTCGACTCGGCCAGGCGCACAATCACCCAGTTCCGAGAGAAGTCCTTTATAGCCATGTAACCCCCTTGTCGAAAACAGCCAGCCAGACCCACAAGCGCATTAGCGGATCAGGGAAGCCGGCGTAAGTTCTGCCCCTATTCAATCGAATCATCGTATAAGTGGGCGCCATCGGATTCATGCCTGTTCGCGTGTAGCTTCATCAGCTTTCGCACGCGCCGGTTCATCAGGAACTGGCTTGTCATAAAGTGGTTGGCACGCCAGCCCATCACCAGAAGTGCAATTACTGCAACTGTGACGGGCCAGTTTTCTACTGCGTATTTCAAGATGGTAGCGTCGAGCATCTTTGATTTCTTTCCGGTAGGTAAATTCTGCGTTGGCGGCCATGAGCGCAAGAAATATTGCCAAAAAGGTTTCCAGGCACATTTCTAAACCCCCGCGAGATTATTTTACAGGCAGAATTTTCAGGCTCACGCTGTCGCTGGAGGTGACGATGGTCACGCCTGCCCCCATTGGAACCAGTGTGGCTGTGTCTTTGAGGATCAGAATCCCGGCTGACGGAGTAGCCAGAGAACCATTAAGATACACATTATCGCTTGCCTGGACGATGCAGAAAGCTGGCGAGGTTGAGCCAACGGTCGAACTGAGAAGCAGGGCCGATGCGCTCGAAATGGTGGCGGTCAGAGGGGCCGAGGGCATGACATAAGCAGGGGTCTGCGGAGTCAGGGTTGTTTCGGCGTCAGGCTTGTTGACGGAGTGCGTGTAATAGTCGTCGGCAAAGGCCGCTGTGCCCAGGATAAGCATAATGGCAAAAAGAACAATTTGAAACTGTTTCATGGTGTGCTCCTTCTAAAATAGGTTCCTATTATTAGGGCGCCTGGTTGCAATTAAAAAAAATCCCCTGGAGTTACCCAGGGGAATAATGAGGATTCACAATTCAGAACAATTAAAGATTATTGATCAGCCGCTCAAGCTCTCCGATTGCCGTTTCCGGGTCTTTCGACCGGCTATTGCTGCCGACATCGCGGATCAGTTGCTCTACGGTATTCGCCTGGCCCGGCATGGCTCGCTGGAATTTTCTTTCGAGCTTTTTCCCGAGATCGAATTTGTCGTCGAGCGGATTCCTTTCTGATTTTTTTTCAGTGATCTGGATTCCCTTTTCTCGCAGCTTTGCAACGGTTGCCAGGACGCCTTTACCGCGTGCGCGGAGTTCATTCTCGGCGTCTTTCATTGCCTCATCGAGCGTGGCAAAGCGATTGGTTTTGAGTGTCTTGGCGATAAACTCGCGCTCAGAGAGATCCTGGTCTCGGTCGCCGTCGGTGTATTCCTGGATCATTTTAATTCTCTTGACCAGGTGGTCGAGGCTTTTGGCTTCGCCCTCGGCGGCTTCCAGCACCATGTCGTAGGGGATTTCTCTGAGGTTTATGCCAAACATCTTCAGCGCTTCCAGTCCTGGCTTGGTGATTCTGAGCTTCCCATCGCGGTCAACTTTTACCGCTCCGACAGGCACGCCCAGCTGTTCGAAAAACCCGGTGAAAAAAGTCTGCTTTTTGGCGTCTGGAACGGTGTTATTTCCCGCGACTGCCCTGAAGAATTTAGCCATATCCGGGCCGAGTCTTGTCGCCTGTGGGATCATCGCTTGCGCCACTGATCGCCCGAGTTGGGCGGTCATCGGAACGTCGGCTTGGTAGGCACTCGATACCCCGGCCATCCCGAGTAATAGTTGCATGGTCGGATGAATGGTCAGGAATTCTGCGGAAAAGTCTTTGACAGAAGACTTCCCGTCGATCACTTTTGAAACCGCATCGGCTACCTGCAGGTGACTCAGGCCTTTCGTCGAAAGCCAGCGTTCCCCGCCTTCCGGGCCATCGTCCTGCCCTACCAGGATTCTACCGTGAGTCCTGGCAAGCGGATCGAGGTTCTTGGCTTCCTGGATTTCTGAAGCAAGGCCTTCTTTTTCCTTCGGGATCAGTCCGCCCAGGCCGGCCGCCACAAGCGATTTCAGGAACAACCACACGAACGGTCTGCTTGTTTCCGACAGTTCGTCCAAAAATCTCGCATCCTGCTCTTTCATCCCGACCAGGCGTTTTGCCATCGGGAAAGCACCCTTGCTGATCGGGTCGGCAAGCATCTGTTTGGCCAGGCGAGAGCTGTATCCGAGGAATGGGATCGTGGTTCGCATTACAGCTCCCCAGGCCCGACTG
>DAOPYA010000103.1:9184-15140 GCA_035352635.1 Candidatus Rifleibacterium sp. | reverse complement strand
GGATTGCCACGGATTGCCACGGATTGCCACGGATTGCCACGGATTGCCACGGATTAACTCGGATTAACTCGGATTAATGCGGCCAGAGCACAATGAATAAGGTCTTTCGCGGGCACCTGTTCAGCGAATTGTTTGGGCGGTTATCTGCGACTGACCGAACAGAAATACTTCATTTGTCAGGGCATGAGTGTCGATATTGAGACAGGCAGAGCATTTGGGTGGTCTTGACAATTTTTTCTTTTACAACTAAAATCATGCAAGTCTGAATAGTGGCGTACAGTTTCTGGCAGATGTCAATGAAAGGTGGTGTTGTCTCTCAGGGTAGTCTGCCGAAGAAGCCGGTGTGCAGGGTTGGGCAAAATGCCCGGGGTGAAGCCAGAATGAATTGACCAGGCTTTCGAAGACCTCCGAATATGTTAAAGGCAACATGGAAACTTCAACAGAAGCGGCAGGTTAGACGAAAAGGAAAGTTCAGAAACGCCGAACCCCAAAGGATGAAATATTAAAAAACCTGAAGGGAAATTTATGAAACCTAGATCTATCATTCTCGCCGCGGTCATGGCTCTTTCTTCTGTAGCCGCAAGTGCCGCTCCTTTTTCTGATGTTCCTTTTTCTCACTGGGCCTATGATTCAGTTAATAAACTGGCTGCCAAAGGCATTCTGCAGGGTTATCCCGATGGCCGCTACAAGGGTAACCAGACCGTAACCCGCTATCACCTGGCCATGACCACCGCCAAGATGCTCGCCAATGTCGAACAGATGCTCGAATCTGGTATCGGTACTAATTTGGTCAGCAAAGCCGATTTGCAGACTCTCGAAAAACTGACTGTTGAATTCGCCGACGAACTGGCAATGCTGGGCGTTAAAGTTACCGCCCTCGAAGATGATATGCAGATCGTTAAAGAAGACGTTTCCCTGCTGAAAAAAGACGTCGAAGGCATTAAAGATTATATGGCAAAAGGCGGCATGGAAAAAGTTAAGCTTTCCGGCGACTGGCTGGTCAGACACTCTAACCTCGCCCACAAAAACGACTGGAATCCTCTAAATGGCGGCGTTGCCGGCAATACCGATAATGCCCTCACTGAAAGCCAGATTCGCTTAAGATTCACCGCCAATATCGACGAAAACATCACTGCCGTAGCTCGCTGGCGGGTATTTGTCGATAACCTTGACAGTGTCACCGGTGGCCAGTCTCCAAGACGCGGTGCGTTTGGTCTGAATGGTATCAATGGTGCCCATCCTGTCGCTGACAGCGTTGTTGATACTGCTTACCTGAAGATTAAAGATATGTTCCGTTTCGGCGGCGACTTTACTTTCGGTCGCAATCTGCAAACACACGGTCACTCACTGCTCCTGAACCAGTATGTTGATGCCATTCGCTATGAAAAGCGTGTTGGTGATATGGATATGGTTTTCCAGAGCATCTATGACCGCCATGTTGGCAGCTACAAAGATGACAACGCTGTTGATTTCCGCAATGTCTGGAACCTTAACCTCGACACCAAATATCGTGATCATAACCTGTATCTTGGCCTTTATGCCCAGGATGAACCCGCTCTGGCAATTGGCATGACCGATAATTTCGGCGTTGCACTGCCCTTTGGCATTGCCCTTCTGAATGCCAACGAAAACCAGACCAGCGACAGCCGCTACGATGTTGAATTCGGCTCAAAGGGTTCACTCGGCAAAACCGGTCACTGGGATTACGATCTTGGCTTTGCTTACACAAACTATGAAATGGATATCGCCAATAACGTTGGCGGCGTTGCCTCAAATTTCATCAGCCCCGAAATGCAGGGCTGGATGGGCCATGTAGCCGTAAAATGGGACAGCAAAAAGGAATGGGCCGGCAAAATCGGTTTCACCTTTGCTGATGACGAATCAATGGGCGCTCTGGCAGTTACTAACGACCTTAGATATTGTGACGCCATTGAAACTCCCTACGAAGACATCAGCCGCGGCAATACCTATTTCCGCAATGGCCTGATGAACATGAGCGATCTCAAGCTGCAGGCTGAATACCGCCCGAGCGACAGCAAGCATTACTTCAGACTGGCCGGCGATTTCCTCAGCGAAATGGAAGACACCGTTACCAACGACCTGGCGAAATACATTCAGGCCAACAATGTTGCTCTTGACGCTGCCCACAACACTGCTGCCGGTATCCCCGCCGGTTATGTCAAGACCAACACTGCTTATGACCGCTGGAATAACTTCGGCGTTGCTGAAGCAGAAGCTATGGTTCTGACCTTCGAATATCGCTATCAGCTGACTGAAAATGCCAGAATCAGAGTTGGTTACACCAATTTCGACCTGACTGGCGATCATACCCGTGCTCTTGCCGGCGTCAACAAAATCTCTGCCGGTCGTGGCGTCTCCAATGATTACGATTACAATCAGTTCTGGGCTGAAATCTTCAGCACTTTCTGATGCCACTGATGCTGATCGATTGTTGATCAGCTGACGATGCTTCTTAAACCCGCCGGGCTTTATGCCCGGCGGGTTATTTAATGCGAAGAACTGAACCCCCTACATTTGCAGATGCCTTGTTGACATTCAGGGCGGCTGGAATTATGCTGCCATTAACAGGTCTAGCAATGTACGTATTTGTTGAGGAGGAAACGATTTGATGAAACTCAGAATTTTTGCCGTTGTTGCACTGTTTGCACTTTCCACTGTCTGCGGGTTTGCCGCAGCGGCTCTGCCCCTGGTTCCGGGTGATGCCTACCTGGTTGTAAATTTTGATTTTGCCGCGCTCGCCAATCAGCCCGAAATTAAGGCTCTTGTCGAAACCCAGCTTAATAACCAGAACGATAACTACACTGATTTTTACAAACGCGCCGGCATTGAACCGGCCCGTGATATCAAAAATGTCACCATCTTTATTGACGCCCAGGAACGCGCTGGTATCATCGTCGATGGCGCTTTCGACACCGCAAAGATTTCTGAACTTGTTCAGAGCGACACTGAACTCGCCGGCAAATTTGCTATTTCGACCATCGAAGGTATGCAGGCTGTTAAGAACGCCAGCAATGAAAACGCCAACATGATGTTCGTTAACAAGAACACTGTTGCTTTTGGCTCAGAAGATGTTCTTAAACAGGTTGCTGCTCTAAACGCCGGCAAAGGTGCTAATATTGCCGCAAATAAAGAATTTTCGGGCATGATGAGCAAGGTTGATGCTGATTCTCAGTTCTGGGGTGCCGTGGTTGCGGGCCCGAACTGGCAGACCCGCATGAACGTACCGGTAACTGGTCTTGAAGCCATGAAAACCGCTTTCTTCAGCCTCGATTATGATAAAGAATTCACCATGGTTTTCACAGCCCTCATCGGCGACAAGGCTGAAATGCCCAAGTTTACCGCCGCGATGCAGAACCTGCTCGATGCTTTCAAAGGCTGGGTAGCTTCGGTCCCTGAAATGGGCGAAATCCTCAAAACTGCTCAGATTCAAGACAACAAAGAAGATATGGCCCGCATCGTTGTGTCGATGCCTGCTGAACAGTTCAAGGCCTCGATGATCAAAATCGCTGAAAAGGCCAACGAACCCAAAAGTGCCGGCGAAACCAAAAAATAAAATCGTCTGATCAATAGCGGCCCGAGATCATTTCCGATCTCGGGCCGCTTGCTTTTTGTTTGCAGCATCCCCGAGGGAATGCATTAATGCTGGAAGACCGGCTCGAAAAAGCGGCCTGAAGGTTTTTTCAGGCTTCGGGGCGATTCCATTTGCAGCGAAGAATCTGCAGCACAAATACCGGTATTTTGGCCATGCGCATGAAGCGTGTTGGCTCCAGCCATAGCCGGAAAAGCCATTCGATGCCGCATCGTTGCATCCAGACCGGGGCGCGGCGCAGGGTTTGTGAGATTACGTCGAAACTGCCCCCAACACCAATGGCCACGCCAGCATCAAGATAACCGCGAAGTTTGGTTATGAACCATTCCTGACGGGGCACGCCCAGAGCGACGAAGATAATGTCGGGTCGGGCTGCGGCTATTTTTTTCATCACCAGTTCTTCATCAGCTGAATCTTGAGCGAAATACCCGTGCTCGATGCCACAGACTTCAAACTGGTATTCCTGACTCAGGGTTTGCGCGGCTTGCTCAGCGATGCCTGGTTTTCCGCCCACGAAGAAGATTTTCCATCTGGTTTCGGCGGCCTTTTCACATATCTGACCAACCAGAGCGACGCCGGGTACGCGCCCAGGCAGGGGGGTGCCAAGAAAATCCGCTGCCCAGACGATACCAGCACCATCGGGCACAACCATTTCGGCACGCTGCATGACCGAACGAAAGTGCTCTTCTTCGCCCGCCCTTACCAGTGCCAGCGAATCAGCGGTGATGATGTGCATCAGGCCAGGCCGATGGTTCAGTAGATAATCAGCAATGCGTTCAATGACCTGACCCGGAAGAACGGTATCGATAAAAATGCCCAGCATTTCAATTTTAAGGGGCGTGGCTGCATCGGTTTTGCTCTGCCGGGCAAATGTGCCAACAAACCCGGCAAGCGCACTGACCAGCAATAGAAAAAGGGCAAAATAACCGAAGGCGGGTGCATTGACCACCACCAGCAGGCCGAAAAAATTCAGACAGAGAAAAACCATACCCGAAAAAACCAGTGTTTTTTCGCGCTGTAATGACCATGACCATTGGCGTTCGCTGCCTGAAACTGGTTTGTGCAGGCGATTGCCGAAATATGATGCGACAATCATTGAACTGATGAGAGCAAACGGAAAAAAGATCACCATGGATGGGATGAAAAGACCGAACAAAAGCAAGTTTCCAGAACCTTCGAGTTGTGAAACCGCCGCCAGTAGAAAACCAGCCGTGAAGACTCCGCTGCTGCCGGTCAGAACCCGCCGGCCCGTCGCAGAATAAATCAGCAGCATCACTGAGTTGGTAAGCAATGCCAGGTTGAAAACCCCCGCGAGCATTGAGTGAGCATCGGTTGAGAAAATTATAAACTGCGACAGGGATGTCGTAGCAATGAGAATGAACGGCATTTCGTAGACCAGTGCCGAAATTTTGAGGCACAGAATGATCAGTAGAACCCAGGTGACCCCGGTTGCGATTCTCAGGCCTGAAACAGGCTCAGGCAGTGCAATAAACAGGGCCAGCGCGATGGCCAGCATGCCCCACGGCAGCAGGGTGCTGTAATGTGCCTGGTAACGATCACGCAGATACCCGAGAATGGCGAGAAACAGCGCACCCCCGCAGCAGGCAAGCAAAGAAGTTTCTTGCCAGATGCCGGTCGGCAAGATTGCCCCAACAACCGCGCCAATCAGCGGGAATGCGCCGGCGTAACGCCCAAGACCAAGTTTGAATGGCTGATTGCCGGTCAGCCTGGTTCCGGTTAGCCAGAAAAGAAGGCCAAAAAAGCCTGCTGCAAGGAGTGAAAGAATTTGTTCATTCATAGAATTGATCTTATTGTATGGTATCTGCCGGTGTTATGCATTTTGCAATCGGCTCTCTTCGCTGACAGCGCAGCGATGCGTATCAATCAACAGGCATTTATCTGCCTTCCAGATCGGGGCAGTGACATTTTTGCCCGCCGCAGCCTACACGTTGCCTGAGAGTTCCCAGTAGACGATGTAGTAGAGAATAGCCACAAAATAGGCGATTTCAACGCCGATAAGCAACGGAAAAGCTTTTCTTTGTCTGTCCCACCAGTCCCAGAAAAAGTTCAGGCGGTCAAAAACAGCGAGCAAAGTATGTACCAGACCCCATGAAAAAGCAAAAAGTGCGGTCAGGCAGACAGGTATAATGTAATAATAAGCCATGTGCCAGATAATAGCACAGCATTAATAACCTGGCAACTGAATCGGGGCAACCAAACACAAATTTGAAGCTCAGATGAGTGTTTATTTTGTGAGCACTCTGGTGCTAACCGGTAATTATTGGGGCGGCGACGATACTCTGTAAATCAACTGGCGGCTGTGGTAATATGATGTCGGGCAGGTTG
>DAOPYA010000103.1:0-9084 GCA_035352635.1 Candidatus Rifleibacterium sp. | reverse complement strand
GACGATACTCTGTAAATCAACTGGCGGCTGTGGTAATATGATGTCGGGCAGGTTGTGCTTTGCAAACTGCCGCAGGAGGGAATATGAAAATCGCTGATACTCTGCTCACAGCTTTGCTGATCATGGCACCGGTTTTTGCTGCTGATGCCGCCGAAATAATCTTTGCGGGCAACCGTGATAACCAGTTCGATCTGTTCAGGCTTAACCTGGCTGATTCTCAGGTCAGTCAGATGACCAGCACCCCTGCCGATGAAACAATGCCTGCTGTTTCGTCTGATGGTTCACAGATTGTCTTTGTTTCTAACCGGGCGGGTGCCGACTCTCTCTATCTGATGCCTCGCAATGCTTCTGATGCCCAAGATATCAGTGCCGGAATCGGAGCCTACGCGAACCCGGCCTTTTCTCCAGATGGCAGTCGGGTGGCGGTTCGTTATGCCCCTGATCCTCAGACCCCATTGCTGAGTACCCAGATCGTGCTTCTTGACCCGAAAACCCGCAAACAGGAAATCTTGATCGACAGCGGCAAGCTTAAGACTGGCAACAATTCAGACGCCACGGTTGTGGTTGATCGGCCGCTCTGGGTTTCAGATGCTTTGCTTGCCTACCTGATTGCTGAATATTCTGACCCTGAGGTCGGACGCCTTACCAAATCTACAATTTACATGTATGACCTGAAAAAACGCGAGCAGGTGCGGGTCGCCGGCGGCGAAAGTTATTTCAGCACCGACGGCAGCCCAATGGGCTTCAAGGCTGTTTTGCCTTCGCTGATAGATGATGCGGGCCAGGCCAGTGGTACTGCCGGCGCTATTGCTTTTGCGGCGGTTCGGGGTGGCACCAATCGTGAACCCATGAAAATCGCCCTCTCAGGCGGCGGAAAAGGCGTCATTGCCCTCGATGACCCTGATTTTTTCGGCCCTCTGCTGCAGGCTGATGGCCTGTGGGTGTATGGAATCATGGATGAAAACAGCAATACCGGCCTCGCCTGGCGCGGCATTGATATGAAATCGCCGCGCACCGTTCTGCCGTTTGCAGGTCGGGTGATCACGCCGGCGATTTTTCCCTGAAGTGAATGGATTACTTCACGCTGCGCCGGCAGATTGCCGAACTTGCTGAGAATCTTGCAGATAAACCATTGCTGGCCCGGGCAGTTGATGTACCGGGTCGCAGCTTTTCGCTGCATCTCAAGCGCCGCAATGGCTGGAATGACCTGGTTATCAGCCTTGACAACCCTGGGCAAGGCCTGCGCCTCGCCGACAGCTGCTCTGAAATAGAGCGTTCCTCGTCGCTGGTGCGCACGGTTAATCGCCTGCTTACCAATGCTCGCATCACCGGAATCAGGCTGGCGGGCAGCGAGGCTGCGGGCCAGTTTGACCGGGTAGTCAGACTCGATTTTATGGTTGTCGACAGTTTTTTCGGCAATCGCAGTAACTACAGCCTGTTCTGCGAGTTTACCGGCCGGGTTGCCGATGTGTTTGTCTGCGATGTTGACCTGAAGATTATTGATCGGTTTTCGAGAACTTCAAACAACCTGATTGGCGGATTCTACCGGTTGCCTGATTCGCAGCCTCTTCTGAACCCGATGATCGCTGACGACAAGGTTCTGCTGACCCTTCTGGCCGCGCCCGCCAGCGAATGGCAGCATCGTCTGGGCGGATGTTCACCACAATTTGCTGCTGAGCTCGCCTTTAGAAGCGGTTCTGGTGAAGTTGCCAACCGGCTCGCATTTCTCAGAGAACTGTGCGGCGAATGTCTTGCCGCCCGCCCAGTCAGTGCATACCTGCGTAACGACCGGTTCAAAACCATGTCATGTTTTGGGTTGACTCATATTGCCCCGGGCGCCGACTATGAATTTAAAACGGTAAACGAAGCCATGAACTGGCTTGAAAGTTTTCTGGCTGGCCCGCATCGCTTCAATGAAACGCGAAAACGCCTTTTGGCAAATATGCAGCACCACCTCAGACAGAAAAACGATTTGCTTGAAGACCAGCGTCGTCTTGGCGAAAAATTTGCCGCCGCCGACCATTACCAGAACCTTGGCAATCTGCTGACGGCCAGCCTTTATCGCATCAAGCCTGGCAGCAGCAGCGTTGAACTCGAAGACTGGCAGACTGGGCAGATGGTAACTGTTGAACTCGATGCTTCGCGCAGCCCGGCAGCTAATGCTGCCCGGTTTTTTAATCTTTATAAAAAAGCCAGGCGCGGCACTATTGAGGTTGAAAAACGTATCGAAGCAATTCAGGGCGAAATCAGCTGGTTAAACGAGCAGATATGGCTGATCGAAAGTGCTGATTGCGAGGCAGACCTGCCAGTCGAAGAAAAGAAAACAAACATACAGCGCGGTCGAAACGCGAAAGAACCTGCTGCCGGGCGTCGGGGCAGGGTGGCTAATATCAGGCCGACTTATGAGATAGATGGTTGCCGTTTCTACGTTGGTCGCAATGCCCGGCAGAATGATGTGTTGACTTTTCAGGTTGCCAGGCGTGGTGACTGGTGGTTTCACGCCAATGACGTGCCCGGCGCCCACGTTATTCTTAAAAAGCCTGAAGGCGATATAACCGAAACCGATCTCTGGCGCGGTGCGGTTCTCGCCGCATGGTTCAGTTTTGCCCGTGAAAGCAGCAAGGTCGCGGTTGATGCTACCGAAACGGTCTTTGTAAAAAGAATTCCGGGTGGAATGCCCGGGCGGGTTTCTTTTACCAACCAGCGCACTATTATGGTTGACCCGGCAGCAGCATCAGCCATGATTGGGTTGGCAGACGGCGCAACTCAAGAAGCCATGCCTACAGCTGCGAAAACCTGATGCTGGCAAACTCACTATGCAATTTTTCCTGCAGAATTCGCAGCCGCCGACAGACAGTGCAATCCCCAGAGCGACCACACGCATCGTCAGAAGCACAGCAGATATTGAGGTTACAGGCGCGTTCGTCGAAAATTTTAAGAATATCGAGTAAAGAAAGCTTCTCCGGGTCGGCCAGAAGAAAGATGCCGCCTTGTTTGCCGCGAGTTGCTCCGATAATTTTAGCCTCAACGAGCTGGTGCGAAATTTTTCGTAGAAACCGATAAGGTATTTCGGCTTTCTCACTGATTTCAGTAGTGGTTACCGGCCCCTGACCCAGGCGTCGTGTCAGGTAAACAATGGTTCTGATGGCGTAATCTGCTTCTCTGGTTATCATGATTTTTCCCGAAATTAAAAAATGCTATAAAAACCGTAGCAAATCATTATCGGGAAGTCAAGGGGCGTGATCAATTGACAGGGCGCTACCGGTGCATTAGAATGAATCTCTGTATCTGGAGGTTCAAGTGCCGAAAAAAGTTGCCGTATCACAAGCTGACGTAAGATCAAGTCTCGTCGATTACCTGCACGAAATAACGCAGGATGAAGAAAGAATCCTGGCAAACCTTGCGTTTGAACCGGTTATTATCGGCCGCCAGTTGCAGGAAAATCATTTTACCGTCAATGACTTTCAGGGCGCGGAACCGAGCCGGGTGCTGCTGGGCACGATGCTCGAAATTCTTGAAGACGCTGAAACTCTTAACTTGCCCAACGTCGTCGCCAGATTGACCAATCAGGGGCATGGCAAAAAAACCTGTCTTGATATCGTCGGCGGCGAAGACCGGGTCAGAGATTTGTTCGTCTCGCCTTTTTCAAAGCCCGGAATAACGATGCTCGACGACATAGAACCTGTAATTGAGCGTATTCGCGACCGAAATATCCGCGCTGAGGCTCATAAAACTATGGTGCAGTTTTCTGAGCGCATAATTCATGGCGATAAAGACGCTTTCGAGGTGCTGGGCAACTGCATTCAGTCACTACGTGGCCTGTTTCTTCAGGGCAGTACCGGTTATATCAGAAGCCTCGATGCTCATATTTCCGAAATGCAGGAACTGATCGATGACCACCGCACCCGCAAGCGCAGTTATCTGGGCCTGCAGACCAATTTCCCCATTTTAATGGAAAAGCTTAACGGCTTTCAGAAAGAATTTTATCTCATCACCGGTGGCGTTGGCATGGGCAAGTCTACATTTGCAACCCAGCTCGCCTGGGATCTGGTAACCCTCAACCCCGATCTGACTGTTCTTTATTTCAGTCTTGATCTTAATCGTCTCGATACCACGGCAAAGATCGTTTCGCAGGCTGTTGAGCTGCCCATCGATTATGTTAAAAACCCCTACAGCGCCCGCCCCGATTTTGAGGAAAAGCGTCTGCAAGGCTTTAAGACCGTCGCGGCCATGAGTAATCGTCTTATTCTTGTTGACGAATCGAATGGCCGCCAGTTCATCGATGATATAAAAAGGCACGTCAAACGCACCAGGCTCGAGAAGGGTGGCGATGTGGCTGTGATCATTGACCCGTTGTTCAAGGTGTTGCTGCGCAATCAGCACCATATGAATTTTAACGAAAAGTGCAATCTGCTTGCTTCAGAGTTAAAGAGCCTTGCAGCGGTTGAAGGCGTAACGGTAATCGCGACTGCCGGCATGCCAAAGGCGATCAGCAGTCGACGCCCGGTTAAAGAAGACCTTGAAGAGATAATGGGCCTGCTTTATGACCCCTATGCCGTATTTTTTCTCTATTCCGATTATCTGAACAATTTCGACACGCCTTTTCTCGAATGGGAATGGGGCAAGGAAGACAGTTTCATGATTCCGATTACCGAGGCCTTTATTGCGAAAAACAAGATGGGCAGCACTAATGCACGCATTTTCTATCGCTATTTTGAGGCCTATTCAAAATTCAAAGAATGCGCACCCCAGGAAGTTGAAAACTATTCAGCCATGATTGATAACCTTGAAAGATTCAAAGAACAGCAGAACAATAACGCCGCCAAACGTGCTGCCCGCCAGGAGGAATTCTAATGGAATCCGCTCTGGAGCTTTTTCAAAAGGGAGTTGACCTGCAACAACGCGGCCTGTTCGATCATGCCATCGAAGAATACGAAAAGGCTCTGCGACTCGAACCCGAAAATATCGATGTTCTGGTGAATCTCGGTGCCGCATGCCTGCAAAAAGGCGTTGCCGAAAGGGCGGTCAAGGTTCTTAACTCGGTTCTGGCCCGTGAACCTCAGAACAGCCTTGCACTTTATAATCTCGGTAAGGCATACATGTATCGTGAAAACTACGATCTGGCGTTGTTAACCTTTAAAAAAGCCGCATCAATCCTGCCTGGTGATAATGATATCAAAAAATTGATAGCCAGGTGTTTGCGTCTAATGGGAAAATATCGAGATTCGGTTGACATAACTCTGGGTTTGCTTGAGATGATAGCGGCTGATGTGCCGGCACTGCTTGAACTGGCAGGCGATCTGAAAATGCTTGAGCGCTTTGATGAAGCTCTTGATATTTTCAGGCGTGCTTCGACGGTGGCCTGTGATTCTGTCGAACCGCTTCGGGGTATCTATGAATGTCAGGTGCGCCTGGGTAACCGCGATAAAGCAATGACTTCTCTCAAGCGTGCCGTCATGATCGAACCTGCAAATCAGCAGTTGCTGGTGGCGCTCGCCGATCTGCATCTTGCCGATGGCCACATCCAGGAAGCCGTCGATATCATCAGTCGGGGCATGGAAACCATCAAAGAACCGCGTCTGCTCCAGGAAAAATATAATGAAATGGCTCGCCGACTGCCGGTGTTAAAGAAAAAGGCAGTTGCTTCGGCGATGGCGGTCAGGCAGAGTCCTTATGAGACTGAGGTTTACGATATTCTTGACGCTCTTTTTGATGGCCGGGTTCGACTTGATGTCGCGGTCAAAGAACTCGAAGCCTTGCGCGGTCGTGAGCCTTCTGATTTGCTGATTGCTGATGAACTGGCAAATCTTTTGTTTCAGGCCCGGCAGTTTGATCGTGCCGCCGAAATTTATTCTGAACTCTACATGGCCAGGCCCAACCAAACGGCGCATCGCGTCAGCCTTGCGAAAGCACTGGCGATGAAGGGCGACGTAGAAGCCGCCCGCACTATTTTAAAAGATTCAATTCGTGATCTTGGGCATGTGGCCGAACTCGATCTGGCGATTACCGAGCTTGATCTCTTCGAAAAAGAATTTGCCCGGGCCGCCGGTCGTCTTGAAATTATTCTTAAAGAGCACCCCGGCGAAACCCATGCATTGTTTCTATATGCCTATACTGCTTTGCGTCTCGACGAGCTTGAACTTGCCGAAGAGGCCTTTCAGCAACTTTTTGAAAAGAATTCGGTCGATGAAGAGCTTGCGGTATGGTATTCGCGTCTTTCGATTCTCAACGGCAAACCCGAAAAAGCCCTGAAAATCTGGGAAGGCTTCTCTGACGGCATGGAAAGCCTCGTGGAAATTATTGCCAAGGTCGAACTTACGCTGGCTACGGGTGACAGCAAAGGTGTTATGAAGCATCTGAACAAAATCGGCGATTATCACCCCCGTTTTATCGAAGATCACCTGTTGTTCGGCAAGGCGTTCTTCTTCGCCGGTGATTTTTCGGCGGCTCAACGTGAATTCGACCTGGTATTGAAACTCGAAGCCAGAAATGCTGAAGCTCTCGCCATGTCGGCCATGAATTATCTCATTCGTAACAAGAGTGCAAAATTCTGGAATTACTGGCAACGGGCGATCGACTGCGATTCTATTTTCGCGGTTCTGCCTGCCCTGATTATCAAAGACGGTCTTAATTTCTCGCAGAAAGAACGCCTGAAAATCGAAACAAAAAAACTGATCGATATTGCTGCAATCAGCGACGTTGACCGTTCGAGACTAAAACGACTGTTGCAGATTCTTTGACCCGAAATTTGCCGCGCTGCCCGCGCAATGCTCCAACTATGGAAAAAACATGAAAACCAAAAAAAACAAAGCAGTTATTGATGTAAGAGATGTCGCAGCCCTGCGAAAAGCGGTGCGTGGTTTATCTGATGTTCCGGCGAAAAAACTTAACGATGCGATCTGTGATCTGATTGACGCCGGTGGTTATTCGGTGGCGGTTTTGCTCGACGAATTGCCCGGATTCTCGGCCGAATGTCAGTACCAGATCGTCAGAAAAATCGAAGATTTTTTCTATTTCCACCCTGAGAATGGCGTGAAATTATTCAAACGCCTCAGAAAAGCTTTGTCGCTGGTTGATCATACTTGCCGCGCTAATCTGCTGGCAGCCATGGCCGATATTTCTGAACAAGCCGAAGAAAGTGATTTCGCCATCGGCGGCATGGGCGAACACGCCCTGGCAGTTCTTGAATCAGATGCCGACCCGGGCAGATTGGCCAAGGCTATTGAAGTCCTGGTTAAGGCTTCAGAATATTCAAGCATTCCCGTTATTATCAAATTAATGACAAGGCTGACCGCCGGGTTAGATAACTTTCAGAATTACCAATTCGTCGAAACCTCTCTATTGGCGCTCAAGAGGCTGGGTGGCGAATCTATTATCAGATTATTGATAAACCCCTCGTCAGAGGCGGCCACTCGGCAGTTACGCCTGCAATGGCGTCAAATGAGTGAATCTTTACTTAATGCTACCTTTTCTATTTTGCAAACTCTCGATACGGATTTTGCCCAGATCATGTTGAAAATTGTCGATTTGTCTGATTTTAATCTGCCTTTCATTGCCATGATCAATGAAGGTGTTCAGCACAGCGATAAATGGGTGCGCCAGACAGCGGTTGCCGCAATGCAGAGAGCCAGTGACGCCCTGAACCCCGAAGAAATCGCCAGACTGCTTAACGACAGTGCCAGTGAAGTTCGCCTCATGGCCGCAACTTCCCTGGGCGGTTTCCCCGCCTCTCAGACCGGCAGCGTGCTTGAAGAACTGGCTTCCCGGCAGGGGGAATCGCGAGAAATTCGCTTAAATGCCCTGTATGCACTGTTTGCCCAGAAAAACCTTACGGCGCTGAAAAGCCTTGCAGTTCAGCCCGACAGCCTTCAGATAGCTATTAACTCACAGGGCCTGGCAGCACTGCTTATGCCTCACGAAGAGGGATTGAAAACCATGCTGACGGCCTATAGCCTTGCAAAAGCCGAGCTTGTGGCAGATGCCGGTCATTACTTGCTTGAATTGACTGAACCCGAAGACATTGAGTATCTGATCAAGGCCCATGCATCAGGCAACGAAACCCAACGCGAGCGTCTGATTGATTTTATCCGGCAGTTTATTGTTAAAAAGTCAGGTCCCCGCCTCGAAGTGGCCCTGAAAAAACTCGCCCCCGCCGAACAGAAAGCCCTTAAATTACTTATGCCTGCCTGAAAAATCGGCAATGTTTCATGTGAAGCCTTAATTTTGCCGCTTTCCGCGAAACATTGTTATCAAAATGCCGACAATAGCCTGCTGAGAGCAATCTGCATACCCTGCCGGCATCGAATTTCGGCAGCATCGCGACCATTAGCCTCACTCAGCCAACCAACTCCCTGGTTTCTGGCTCCGGGTGTGCTTTTCATTTCACTGATAGTGTGAATTCCTTACCAGGTGGCGCTTTATACGATCAAACTCTCTCGGCTTGTTTATAAAAAGCCAGAAATTCCGTACTACCGGATTTACGCTTTCGACTGCCGACCAGCATGTCTGCGTATTCTGGCGAAATCCGGTCCCGCCCACCACCAGCATCTTTGCTCCTCTACTGATTCATTCGATGCGGTTTTGCATCATGAGTGCTTTCGGAAATTTGCCTTCCCTGCCATCCCTCGTTCGCGAATTCAGAACCAGGCATGTAAAAATTCCTCCTCGCAGTGTTTTGTGAAATCTATAGCGTAAAGTGATTATCAGAATTTAAATTTTAACGGAAAAATAAATAAAATAATGATTATTTTATCAAAAAACACTAATTTAGCGCTGTTTTTTATTTAAACAACGATAAAATTATCTATTATTGGTCTTAACTGGTTTTTTAAGTCTTAAAAAATGATAATCGGAAAAGTGATCTAATGGTTAAAAATCAGAAAAATGATAACTAGGTTTTGGTGAAAATTGTGAAAAAATGCTCAAGTGGAAGGGTGAAAAATGAAAAAACAAAAAAAACTGAAAAAAAAGAAGGGAAAATGAAAGAGGAAAGAAAAAATGGGAGGAAAATACGGAAAATAGAGAATTAGGGAAGGAAGGAAGGAAGGAAGGAAGGAAGGAAGGAAGGAAGGAAGGAAGGAAGGA
>DAOPYA010000102.1:5989-15240 GCA_035352635.1 Candidatus Rifleibacterium sp. | reverse complement strand
GCGACTGAATTTAATCTATCTTAATCAGGTGTCCACTTTTATTTTACCAGTCCAGCCTAAAGGTCAACAAAACTGAAACGTATGTTAGACAGAGCGCTTGGGAACAGAGAAGATTTTGATTCAAGTTCTGCTGATTTGCGCATTGTTGCTTCGCAAATTGAATTAGACGAATTTTGCAGTTTTATTTAGATTGAATTTTATTTTGACCGATTTATCGAATTATTTTGAACTATGGGTTTCTTCAGGGAGTTTGCCATGTAACAGCAGCCTGTCTGAATGTTGACAAAATAGTGTATCATCTGGTTAAAATTTGCCGAACAAGAAAACCTCCTATTCAGAAATCAGGTGCCAATCATGCTTAATAGCGATATTCTGCGACGTATCCGTTACGCCTTCAATTTTGACGACAATCTGATGCTTGAAATTTTCAAGCTTGGCGGAATAAAAATGCTGCCCGAAAAACTGGCCGGGCACCTGAAAAAAGAAGACGATGACGGCTACATACCCCTGGAAGTAAAAACCCTGATCGCATTTCTTGACGGTCTGATTCTCAGAAAACGCGGGCCGCGAACAAGCCAGCCCGAAAAGCCACCAGTCGCTGAAAGCTTCAGCAACAATCTGGTGTTGCGAAAAATCAAGATCGCCCTTGAATTCAAAGAAGAAGATCTTTTAGAAGTGCTAAAAAGAAGCGAAATGGAGATTTCAAGCTCTGAGCTTTCGGCGTTGTTTCGCCAAAAAGGGCATAAGAACTACAAAGTCTGCGGCGATCAACTGCTGCGAAACTTCCTTGCCGGGCTGCCAGGCTACAAGAGGCCTCTACCCACCGCCACCACAAAAAAATAGTTATCGGGTTTGCAGGCATTATAGCCCCGTTATTGAACCCTGCAAGAACAAAATAGAATCTGTTCGACGGCCCGGCATATCAGCCGGGAGCTTTAATTGTGCAGTTATCAATAAATGCCGCTTTTGCACGGGTTCTCCGGCAAGAGCATTTGCTGAAGGCTATTTGAATCATTTTTCTGTTCTGATGATCGTTTTCAGATAGTCTTCAAAAGTCTGCCCCTTATCGATCTGACCGGCCGGGGTTAGCTCAATGACCCGGGTCGCGATTGTTTCGATGAATTGAAGATCGTGCGAGGTGAACAGAATTGTGCCGGGAAAGCTCATCAGACCATTGTTGAAAGCGGTAATCGACTCGAGATCAAGGTGATTGGTCGGCCCGTCGAGCAACAGGACATTGGCGTTGCTCAGCATCATTCTCGCCATCATCAGCCGCACTCGTTCGCCACCCGAGAGAACATCGACCTTTTTAAGTGCTTCGTCGCCCGAGAACAACATTCGGCCGAGAAACCCGCGAATAAAGCTTTCGAGCTTGTCTTTTGAATACTGACGCAACCAGTCGACCAGGTTCAGGCTTCCGTTCTGAAAAAATTCAGAGTTGTCTTTAGGGAAGTAAGCCTGTGAAGTCGTGATACCCCACGAAAATTTTCCGGCGTCGGGTTCGAGTTCTCCGACCAGAATCTTGAAAAGGGTCGTGTTGGCAAGCTCGTTTTCTCCGGCAAATACAATTTTATCGCCTTTATGCACTGTAAAAGAGACCTTGTTCAGCACTTTAACCCCGTCGATGCTCTTGCTCAGGCCCTCGACCCGCAGAAGTTGATCGCCGGCTTCCCGCTCGGGCCTGAAACCAACAAATGGGTAGCGACGCGAAGAAGGCTTGATGTCTTCGAGGTTCAACTTTTCAAGCTGTTTACGCCGCGAAGTTGCCTGCGCCGACTTTGATTTGTTTGCACTGAAGCGGGCAATAAAGGCTTTAAGCTCCTCGGCCTTTTCTGTGGCCTTCTTGTTCTGGTCCTGCTGAAGTTTCAGGGCGAGCTGACTCGATTCACACCAGAAATCATAATTGCCGGTGTAAAGAGTGATGTTTCCGAAGTCTATATCGGCCATGTGAGAGCAGACATGATTGAGAAAATGGCGGTCATGTGAGACGACAATCACGGTTTTTTCGCAGTTAAGCAGAAAGTTTTCGAGCCAGCAGATTGCGGCAACATCGAGGTGGTTGGTCGGTTCATCGAGAAGCAGAATGTCGGGGTCGCCAAACAAAGCCTGGGCCAGCAATACCTTAACCTTTTCCGAATCCTTCAGTTCGCGCATATACAGGTCATGCTGCTCTGTTTTAATGCCGAGACCGGCCAGCAGAACTGCGGCATTCGATTCTGCTTCCCAGCCGTTCATTTCGGCAAACATGCCCTCAAGTTTGCCTGCCAGTATGCCATCAGCTTCACTGAAGTCGGCTTTTTCATAAAGGCGGTTCTTTTCTTCAATAACGGCACTTAGCTCAGGGTAACCGAGCAAAACTGTCTGCAGAACCTTCACGTCGTCATAGGCAAAATGGTTTTGTTTCAGAACCGCGATACGTTCACCGGGTGTTATGCTGACGCTGCCCGTGCTCGACGAAATCTCGCCCGAAAGAATCTTGAGAAAGGTTGACTTTCCTGAGCCATTGGCGCCGATCAGCCCGTAGCAATTGCCTGGCATGAACTTGATACTGACCCCGGCAAAGAGTTTGTTTCCGCCGAAGCTGAGCCCAAGGTTGTCTGTTACTATCATTATTGTCTCCGGTTCTGACTATGATGGATTGTGGTGCAATTTTTGCAAAAGGTGTTTGACTATGGCCATGAAGTCAGCACCCAGGCTCGAGAACCAACTGCACCATGGGCAGCATTGTTTCCTGAGCCAGACTGAAATCAGGTGGTTATAGTAACTGTTATCATCGGAAAAGCGCAACCGTATCTTATGCAATTGTTGAAAACCGGCAGTATCAGCCATAACTTACATCTATCGTTCACTTCTGCCTGCTGCCGGCAGAATCTGTATAGTTTCAATATGAAATCACTTGGGTTACACTTAAGAAAATGAGATATTTAGCAAAGATCTTGAGACAATAAAAAATACAAATAATTAAAGGAGTTTTTTATGAGCGGAAAAAAAGAACGTGTTGTTGTGCTCGGTGCCAGCCCTAACCCCGAGAGATACTCTAATAAAGCAGTAAGCATGCCGCTCGAACATGGCCATGAAGTGGTACCGGTGCACCCGATAGCCGAGAAGATTGAGAATCTGCGAGTGGTTGCCAAACTTCATGACGTGACCGGGGCAGTCGATACCCTGACGCTTTATCTTTCGGGTGACACGCTTGCCGGCCTTGAGGGCGCAATCGTCAACCTGAAACCCGGGCGGGTAATCTTCAACCCTGGCACCGAGAACCCGGTGTTAATGGAAAACCTTCGCCAGTCTGGTCTTAACGTTGTTCAGGCCTGCACTCTGGTGCTGTTGCGCACCGGGCAGTTTTAAGAGATTATCATTGGGGTGACACTGCTTTATTCAGTGCCTTTGCGAGCGAATGTGTTTTTCGCCATTCAAGAGGAAGCTTTCCGGTCTGCTTTTTAAACACCCTGAAAAAGTAGCTGGGGTTGTTAAATCCAGACCGGAGCGCGACCTCTTCTATCGAGAACCCTGTCTCAGAGAGCAATTCACAGGCTCCGGCAATTCTTACCGAATTCAGATAATTCGACACGGTCTGCCCTGTAAGTTTTTTAAAAACCCTGCATAAATGGCTTTTCGAGACGCTGCATGCCGCAGAAAGTTTCTCGAGATCAAGATCCTGGTCGGGGTTAGCATCAAGAATCTCTCTGGCCTTAGTTGCAGCCAGATCGCCACCCTGATTCTGGTCAGCGGTAAACAGCCTGACAAAGCAGACCAGCAGTTCACTAAAAATCAGCCGCAGGCGCATTTTCTGACCCCAGTATTTTTCGGTGGCTTCTTTTAAAAGCCTGTGTGCCAGCGAAAGAATCTCAGAATTACAGTTGTGAACCGTACATTGGCATGAAGTAAACTTGCTCATCGTCAGCCTGACATTCTCGCCAGAATCTCTGATCAACTGCTCAAGCGTGTTTTGCGAAAAAGTTATGATCAGAATCTCGGTGAAAACATCTTTTGGTATGGTTTTGCGGCAATCGTGCTTCAGGGCAAACGAAATAAGTTTCTCGCTGAGGTGATAGCTCAAAGTCTTGGTGCTGCTGACCAGACTGCCGGTGAGGCAGACAAAAATCGCCAGATCACCTGATTTAAAAACGACGTGCAGGTCGTCTTTCATGGTGCCGCTGAACAGATACAGGGAAAACGCCTCATTGCCGGCAATTAATCGGGTATTTTCGTGCTCAAGAATGTTTTGCTCAGTCATTTAAGCCCCCCTGTTGAATTCTGCAACACTCTGGATATCGTCGATTCAAGTGCCCGGCATCCCGAGAACCTTAAGGGTTTTCCGGATGCCGGGCCACGGGGCACGTTTCCCAAAGATATTAGTGGTCAGTGCCGACCGGCGGCTGATTGCTCTGCACATGACCAGTGCCATTGCAGGTCGGACAGCTGTAAGGATACATGCCCGGGCCACCGAATAATTTGCCGGTACCCTTGCAATGATCGCATATTGCTGACCATGAACCAGACTGCCGCATCGATTCTGAGACTGAGAGCCCGGCGGTGGCGTCTTTTTCCTGGGATTTGCAGAAAGCCAGATTCTTTTTCAGATAGCTCTCGATGCCTTTGCTGAATTCGGCCAGGTCGTTCGGGTCGCGACTGGTAAGAATGTTGCCATCAACAACCACCGGCTGGTCGTGAATTACTTCCCCACCGGCGTTGGCAAGGTCCTGACGGATATCACCGACTCCGGTAATCATTCTGCCCTTTGCAAGACCGGCACTGATAAGAACCTGCGGGCCATGACAGACCGAGGCGATCAGTTTGTTGGCTTTGTGCGCCCCTTTTATGAATTCAATGATCTGGGAATCAGTGCGCATGATGATCGGGTTCCAGGCGCCGCCAGGTATAACCACGGCACAGTAGTCGGTGACTTTTGCTTCTGAAATGTTTTTGTTTACCGGTATCCAAACCGATGGCCTGAGAAACTTCACTGCCATTACCCGGCCCTTGATCCAGTCTGGCGAAATAATTTCTACTTCAGCACCACGTGAGACGAAGTAATCAAGCGGGTAGGTGACTTCGATTTCTTCAAAGCCATGAGCGGCAACAATAGCAATTCTTGCACCCACCATCGATTCAGGGTTTTCAACCGGAACTTTTTCAATGTTGTATGGCATTCCGGCGTCAACTTCATTGAATTCTACCGGGGTGAATTTGATCGCCTCGGCCGAAAAAACTGATTGAGAAATCAGCACCATCAGAGCAATAAGAACTGAAGCATATTTGTTCATTTTTCAAACTCCTTAACGAACTAACATAGGCAAATTCTAGCATTCAGAGTGCATTCTTTCAATTCACCACAATAGCATATTTTATGAACAATATTGCTCTCGAAAAAAGTCTCAAAAACCTGACCCGCATGCGCGCCCGCCCGTCTGCATTGGTACACTGGTCTGGGCACTTCTAAAAGTTTGAACAACAGGCATTGAGTCATGACAAAAAATAGAGCCGGTTCAACCGCAAGTTCACTCTCAAAGGGCTGTTTAAGCTTTTTCAGAGAGGGTTTTGTTAATGTAGTTATCAATGCATTTGTCAGCAGATAACAGGCTTGACATAAGACGAAAGAATTCCTATTATGGTTTTTAGCCTATGCTAATAAAGGATCTTCAAAAACGATGAAATATGTAGTTTCCGTAAGGGAAAAAAGCCTTGATGCAGTCGTTGATCCAAGATTCGGCCGTGCGCAAATGTTCGCACTCTACAACAGCAAGACAGGCGACTGCACCTGGCATGCCAATACGCAGAACCTGCAGGCAGCACAGGGTGCTGGCATTCAAAGCGCCCAGAACGTCGTAAATCTCGGAGCCGAAGCCGTAATTACCGGTCACTGCGGGCCAAAAGCATTCAGAGTTTTGAACACAGCCGGAATCCCCATCTACAATGTTTCAGGGCTGACAATAAAAGAAGCTGTAAAACAGATAGAAAACGGGAACATCAAAGCAGCTGATAACTCTGATGTCGAAGGCCACTGGGTATAAACTGATGAAAATAGCTATCTGCAGCGGCAAAGGAGGCACCGGCAAAACCACGGTTTCGCTGAGCCTTGCCTGGACTCTCGGGCAATCTGAAGAGTTCACCATGCCAGTAAACCTGCTCGACTGCGATGTTGAAGAACCCAATTGTCACTTGTTTTTACATTGTGATTATCAAGTTCCCGAACCGGTTTTCGCCGAAAAACCGCTGTTTGATATGACCAAATGCATTGGCTGCGGGCGTTGTGCCAATAAATGCCGATATAACGCCATAGCCATGGTCAAAGGCACCCCGCTCGTATTCAATGATATGTGCCACTCCTGCGGAGTCTGTGGGGTAGTCTGTTCACACGGCGCCATAAAATTGCAGCCTGGCCAGATTGGCGAAATATTGCACGCCGAAAAACCTCGATATTTTGACTTTGCCTACGGGGTCCTGAAAATTGGCGAATCACAAAGCCCACTGGTAATCAGCAAATTACACAAGTCGGCTCCTGATGCCTCTGTCACAATTCTTGATGGCCCGCCTGGCACCGCATGCAGCGCGGTCAAAACCATAGGCGCGGCCGAAAAGGTGATTCTGGTAACCGAACCCACGCCTTTCGGAGCTCACGATCTCAGCTTGGCTCTCAATCTCTGCAACGAACTGCAAAAACCGGCCGCCATCATCATTAATCGTTCAGACGAGAATGATGGCCTTATCGAAGAGATCGCCAGTCAGCATGGAGTGCCGGTAATCGGCAAAATACCCTTCAGCCGTGAATATGCCCGTGCTTGCAGTGAAGGGCGAATCCTGGCAGCCGAATACCCGACCCTGCGGCCAACTTTTATGAGCAGTTTTTCAAGGCTGATCAATGAGGCAACTATACCGGTCAGACACACTTTTAAGAACCCCGGCGCTATTGATTCTGGAGAATCCCCATCTTCTGCCAGCCCCAAAGACGGCAGTTACCAGGAAATCACCATTCTAAGCGGCAAGGGCGGCACCGGCAAGACTTCGGTAACGGCTGCCTTTGCCACCCTGGCCGATAGCCGCATTTTTGCCGACTGCGACGTTGATGCCGCAAATCTACGCTTGTTGCTCAACGGCCGTAATCTTTATAGCAGCAGTGTCAGTCTCGGTTCTCAGGCGATCATCGATCCTCGGAAATGCCGAAAATGCAACAAATGCCTCGAAGCATGCCGCTTCGAAGCAATAGATATCGACCCTGAGACCGGAGCCTGCAGAGTGAACGAATTACACTGCGAAGGTTGCGGCCTGTGTATCGAGATTTGCCCGAACAAAGCCATCAAAGACCAGCGCAGCGAAACCGGCAAACTGATGATTTCAGAAGCAGGCAACAGCACCCTTATCCATGCCGATCTCAATACCGCCGCCGAGAATTCCGGAAAACTTGTTTCCATGGTACGCGACCTGGCATTTGCAGTGGCCGATCAGAAACGAAAAGACTGGCTGATCTGCGATGGCCCGCCAGGCACCGCCTGCCCGGCAATTTCCACAGTAACCGGTTCTGACCGGGTCGTTCTGGTAACAGAACCTTCAGTTGCAGCCCTGCATGATCTTGAACGGGTAATCAACCTGGTCAGACATTTTGGCCTGACCCCCGAAATTATTATCAACAAAGCCGATATCAACGCCTCTGTAACCAGACGCATTCACGATCTGGCGAGCAGCCACAAATACAAGGTGATCGGCGAGATTCCTTTCGATGAATCGGTTAAACAGTCTATCAAAGCGGGAGTTCCCGTCACTCAACATGACCCGAACTGCCCCGCTTCTCTTGCATTAATCAATATCTGGAACAGAATCAAGGAGACCCGTAATGAAAATCGCAATTCCCGTAACTGATGGCACTCTCTGCACGCATTTTGGCCACTGCCAGCAATTCTGCCTGCTTACTGTGAATGAAAAGAAACAGATCACCAATAAAGAAATGCTGACCCCGCCGCCCCACGAACCAGGCGTTCTGCCACGCTGGCTCGCCGAACAAAAGGCAACTCTGATCCTCGCAGGCGGCATGGGGCATCGCGCCCAGGAACTATTCACGCAGAATGGCATACAGGTAATCACCGGGGTTAATGGGGGCCAGACACCAGAACAGGCAGCTGAAGCCTACCTGAACGGCACACTGCAAACCGGCGCCAACGCCTGCTCACACTGAGCGATGCTTTCAGCGGCGGGAGGCTTTTCCCGCCGCTGCCCGCCAATATATATTTTCGGGTGAATAATTGTTTCAATATCTGAACGGCAAATCATTTTTTACCCCCGGGAGTGACAAATGACCGAACTGCTTGTCGCTGAAGAAATCAGCAAAATTGTCGGCTGGCTGAAAAAGGAAACAATCGTCGATCATGTCTCCATAAATCTTCATGAAGGCGAAATCATGGGTCTGCTCGGGCCAAATGGCGCCGGCAAAACCACCACCATGAAGATGCTTCTTGGTCTTACCAGTATCAGCTCTGGAACCGCCAGAATGTTCGGGGCACCAGTTCCAACGCCAGCATCAAGAGTCGGGGTCGGGTTTCTTCCCGAAGCGATACAGCACCCTGACCATCTCTCTGTTTATGAATATGTTCGTTTTCATGCCCGTTTAAGTGGCATAAACGACAGCATTGCCAAAATAGAAGAGCATTTACGGCAGGTAGACATGTGGGAATACCGTGATCGCCTGCTGAAAGAATGTTCAAAAGGCATGCGCCAGCGTGCTGACGTTGCCAGAATACTGCTGCGGCAGGCCAGGTTGATTTTTCTTGACGAGCCTTTCAGCGGCCTTGATCCCTGTGGTCAGGTCATGCTCAAGGAACTGCTGATGTCTTTAAAAAAGCAGAACATCAGCATTCTGGTCAACTCTCATGCCGCCGGCATTCTTGCCGATGTCTGCGACCGCGTCTGCGTTATGAACAAAGGGAAAATTGTAGTCAACGAACCTCTCGAAAAACTGCTGAAAACATCTCAAACCAGAGTGGTCGCCAGTTTTGCCGATTCAGCTGCTGCAACAGCTTTTGCAGCGGCAAGACCTGGTCTGAGCGGCAAACAAAAAGAACCGGCGGTGTTTGAATTTATTCTAGATGACCGCAATGGCCTTAACGAGATGGCTGGTGCGATTATTGCGGCTGGTGGCCGATTGATCGAAATGACACCGGTAATGCTGACTCTTGACCAGCTTTTTGTTAAAACCCTGTCGATCAGAAACGACGAAATGGCGGGAGGGCTCTCATAAAATGTTTTCACGAATCAGA
>DAOPYA010000102.1:0-5979 GCA_035352635.1 Candidatus Rifleibacterium sp. | reverse complement strand
CACGCCATAAAATGCTGACCGTTCATCTGGTATTTGTATGTATTGCGCTCGGCCTTTTCAACCTTTTCGGCCATTTTTCGACAACACCCAGTCTTGAATATCGCATGATTCAGGATGTCGGGTTATCGATCATCAGCCTTTTCGGCTTTCTTATTGCTCTGTTCATCGGCTCGACCACCCTGCGCGACGAGATTCAACGCAAAACAATCTATGCCATTTTTACGCTGCCAATGGGCAGGTGGGAACTATATACCGGCAAGTTTCTCGGCACTCTGCTTGCAGCTGTGGTCAACATGCTGATCATGCTGGGCATTCTCACCCTGCTGCTCTATATCAAGTTCGGTCTTATCTGGAGCGGGTTTCAATGGGTTGCCCTGTTCATGATACTCGAATTCGCAATCATGACCGGCATGGTTCTATTATTTTCTCTTACCGATTCACTGATTGTCTGCTTTTCGTTGTCGATTTTCTGCGTATTGCTCGGCAGCATGGCAGAACATGTTCAGCATCTGGCATTTGAGGCAGATATTCCTTTGCTTTCGTACCTTACCGATGTTGTTTACTGGGTTATTCCAAATTTTGGTTATTTCAACATAAAATACAAGATTCTCAAAGATCTGACGATTTCACCTTCTTTTGCCATGTGGGCAGTCGGCTACGCATGCTGTTACCTGTTTTTCCTGCTGGTTGCCGGTTCATGGGCGCTTAAGAAAAAGGATCTGTGATATGACAAAACACAGATATCTGCTGCTGTTTATCTTCTCGTTGCTACTGACCGCAGTTTCACGTCATTATTACCTGCAACAGCATCGCCTTGAAATGAAAACCGGCAATGCCCGGCAGAACCTTGACCAGATTCAAAAGTCTTCAAGCGCTTTTTTTACGAACAAAGACGAGAACGAAAGCACAGACGAAACAAGTGACGGGCAGCAGACAGAAACCACAGCAACCTGCAGTGAAAATTGTAACCTGCCTGAGCATGCAAAAGGGCACATACAAGGGCAAGAGCATCAGCACGGGCACGAGCATGAGCCTGAGCACGACCATGCAGGGCAATTGGTTGCAGGCTCAGCAACCAATGACATTGCCAGCACGGCTGATGAAAAGCAGTTGGCGGTTCAAGCGGGTCAGCCCCATGAACAAACCGGTACACATGGTCATGAAGAATTTAACAGTAAGGCAAAATTATTGACCTGCGAACATGCAGATCATGACCATGCAGATCATCACGAGCACCATGCCCACGGGCAAGCATCTGATCCGGCCGTATCACCTGGCTTTGTTCTCTTGCTGCGCCAACTCGGGTTTGCTGAACTGGCAGCCAATCTGCTCTGGATTCAGATGGATTCTGATTCACACCGCGGTCTATGGCACCGCGTCGAGTTCGCCCTTGAATTGATTCCGGCACTCGACCCCACTTTTGTTGATGCCTATCTGCTTCGCTCGTTTTTGCTCGATGAATACCAGAAGCGGCACGATGAAGCGCTTCAGATACTGGAAGGGGCGGCAAAGCAATTGCCCAACCGCATCGAACTCTGGCAGCAGATCGGTATTTTCTGCCTGAATCACACGGGCAGGCATGGCCCGAAAAGGTTGCTTCCGAGAGCGCTTGAGGCTTTTCAGGTCATGGCAGAGTTTTCTGATGCCCCGATTCAATCACCCAGGCTGATAGCCGTGACCCTCGCAGCCATGGAACGCCGCACTGAAGCGGTCAAATTTCTGGAAGCAAGTTCAGGAGACCAGACAAGGCCTCTTGAACAGCGAAAAATTGACCAGACCATGATTGAACGCATCAATTCAGGCGAAAAATTCTAGCAGCCTCTTAAAGCCCGACGACTGGTTAATTAAATTGCTTACGGCTAGCTAAAACTGTTAGAATTCGGTGCTGCGAAAAGATTTGTGTAACAATATGAAAAATAGCAGCGTAATCATTAATAGAGGGAACCCTGATTCTGATGGCAGAAATGCAGGTTAAGCGCATGATCTGATGCATAACGGCGAGAATGCTGACTGTAATGCCTTGATTGAGCAGGCACGGCGTGGGCAAAAAAGCGCCTTCACCCAGCTGGTCAAGATGTATTACGGCACCGTGATGTATTATCTTCTGGGTATGAACGTCAAGCATGCCGATGCCGAAGACGTTGCCCAGGAAGCGTTTATCAATGCTTTTCGCAAACTCGACCAGGTCAATACCTCTGGCAGTTTCATCGGCTGGCTGCTGAGAATTGCCCGAAACCAGTTCATTGACAAACTCAGGCGTGAGAAAAAGTTCGATACCACCGCAAACCCTTACGAACTCGATGATGTTCCTGACCAACGCACGCCAGAATCGCAGGCTGTTTCAGCCGCAGGTGTCGAAAGCATTTTCGCTGATCTGCGGCCGCGTGAACGTGTTATTCTTGAATTACGCGTTTTTCAGAACATGCCTTTTGCCGAACTGGCAGAAGTCATGGGCATGAGCGAAGGCAATGTCCGCCTCGTTTTTCACCGTTTGATCACCAAACTGCGCAAAAGATTCGAAGACAAGGCTGGTTGATATGTCTACAGACGAATGCGAAAAATTTATCGATCAGGTCACAGATCCAAGGCATCTGAATGACCAGTGCCGGCAGCACATCAGGGGCTGCCGTGAATGTGCTGCGGTCATTGCCTGTATGATCTGGGCCAGAGGCAAGGGTTCGCCAACCGCTGACCTTCAGCCTTCTTCAGCCTTTCTCAGCCGCATCGACCAGGCGTTGAGCGGTGGTGGTACCGGCGGCGGCGGGGCAGTGGCCGGCGGTGGCAGCAATCTGCTGCTCTGGGTGCTCGGAGTAATTATTACCGGCACTATCCTGGCCGGGGTTGTTACTTTCAATGGCAATTCTATGGCCGGCAATGAAGCAGACACCCTTAACAAAAGCGGTTCAGCAACGACAACCGGCTCGGCCGCCGAATCAGAAAGCCGAATTTTGAATACGCAGCAGCACGCGCCCGTATTGAAGTTTCCATCGCCAGCCGATGACGTCGATTAAAAAACAAAACGGTTCAGCTCTGCTGATGGTCATGGTTCTTGCCGCCTGCCTTGGCATGCTGGCGCTCAGCTATTTTCGAGTCGCCACTGAAAGCCGCCACAGCAGCAAATGGCATGAGATTAAAAACACCGCCATTGAAGCGAGCAGATCGCTCCAGGAAGAAGCCTACGCCACCCTGATCAAAGACCTCAAAAACCCGAAATCTCAGATTTTCTGGTTTCTGCTTGGGGCGGTCAGCGGCGCCCGAAACGAATTACGTCTGCCATTTGCCCGCCAGAATCTCGTTAAAACGCTTCCGCCTGGCTATGATTGCGATTTCAGCTGCGAACTGAAAGTCATCAGTTTTAAAAACACTGCGCCTGAAGGCAAAAGCTACCATGGAAAGCACGAAGGGCATGGCATTCTCGCCATTCGCGCCCGGGTCGATATTTTTCGTACAACCGACCAGCAGCGCAAATCAATCAGCCATCACGAACTCGAAATTCATCACGATTATCTGGTGGCTTCGATGCTAAGCCCCGACCAACATGGCTCAACCCTGAGAAAGGCCCTGCTGATTCGCAAAGAGCGTGGCTGTAACGGCCAGAACCCTGTGATTTCTGAGAACGTTCAGCTGCAGATATTGCAGAATGAAACCCACGATCACCTTGAAAAGCCCGAAAATTTGCAGGTATTCAATCATTTCTCGCTCTGGGCAAGACGCGATTTAACCAGCGACGATCTTCTGCGACAGCGAATCATTGATACCACCACCCGAACCCTCAACCTGAACGGCATTTATCACTGTCGCGGCCAGATTGTCTTTGACGGGCAATGGCAGATACGCGGCCAGGGAGTTCTTATCGCCGACAACTTTGTCATAAACAATTCAATCAAAAAATCTGAAAGCAACGCCCTCGCCGTTTTTTTCGCACGACGCGGCAATATCAGAATCAACACCGACAAAGAGGTTCAGGCGGCACTGATTGCGATAAATAACAACGGAACCGGCAGCATTGAAGCGTTGCAATCGCTGAACCTGAACGGCATGATTCTGGCAGACAGCCTGAATCTTCAGCACTGGAAACCGGGCAAACACATTGTCGTTTACGACCAGACACTCTCTGACCCTGACAAGGCCTATCAAATCAGTGTTTCACGTTGGATAAGTTATCTCGGAAACGGTGAGAATTCATGAAATCAGACAAACCGGGCTTTATGTTGACTGAAGCGCTGCTGGCCATGCTGATTCTTGGCCTGATCAGCAGCTCAATCTTTTTCATGATTTCCGCTTCGAATCGCAATTCCATGAATGCCTGGCACAGTCTGCTCGGCGAACAATTGTGCAGCGAAACAATCGAAGTCTTTCGCAGTATCGGCTATAACCGCCTTTCTGATTGCCACGATCAATACATCGCCGACTACCAGCTTAACGAATGGCAACCGGTTACCGCTGCCAGCAAGCTTACCGGCATCAGCAGGCCAGAAGCCTGCAGCGTGTTCGCACGCAAAATCACCATGCAGCTTCTTGAAAAAGACGGAATCAACGGCATTCTCGTTAAAGTTTCAGTTAAGCTGCTAAAAAGCAGCCGCAGCGAAGACAATGAGGTCAGTTGTTCGGCACTGCTGATGGAGCAACCTTGAAAACCACCGCCAAAAACGCCATCACTCTCGTCGAAATGATGATTACTGTAGCTCTGACAGCCATCATTTCAATATCTGCCTTTACTCTCTACCGGGGTGGCCTGCAATCGTCTCTTTCAGGAGTCGTCAATCTTGATATGCTCAACGAAGGGCGAAAAGTAATTGCCCAGATACACACCGACCTGAAGCATGCCGGCATACCTTACCATGGTGCGTTTTCCCTGTCTTTTAACGACCTCCTGCAAGTTGATTTTTCTAAAAACCGCGGCCTTGAAGGCGCTGAATTCAGCCTGTTGCGCTTCAAAAATGACCCCGAATTTGTCAGAAATGACCTGCCCGCTCAAGATTATCTGCTCAGGCCTCTCATCAGCGTTAAATACCGTCTAGAAAAGGTCAATAATTCTGATCTTCTAAGGCTGGTGCGTGAAGTGAACCAGAACCCTAATCACCCCGGCAGCAGAGTACTGAGCGAACGGGTCAGTTTCTTCAGAATTGCACCGGTACAAATTTCTACCCCCGGCTCAGTCGATGCCTGGTTCTGGAACATTTCGCTTCAGCTTAGCCAGCGCAGCGACACGGCCAACGGCAAAGAACCTGAAAAGCCTGAAAAAACGCGCGGGGAGGGTTCCCTTGATTTTTATGACGTGGTGTATTCAGAATTTTTCAACGCGGTCAATAACTATCGCCACTCGCCCAGAAACTGGAACACCGGGTTAAAATACACCCCCGACTGACCCTCAGAGCAGCTTTATTAAACTCTGTACAACCTTAAACCCAGACCGACAAAATCAAAAACACCCACCGTCAATGAAGAGTTAAACAATAATAACCTAAATTCCCAAACCACCGCTTGACGACGTCAGGTTGAACCATACCCCGGTTTGACATAACTCCTGCCGACCTTGACTTTTTGTAGCCTATGAGCTACTATAAAAATCAGAGGCACAAATGAACCTGATCGTTGACAATTATGTTTTACCAGACGGAAACGAGCCGATTGTTGAATGGCTAAAAGCACTGCAAGACATTAAAGGCCGGGCCAAAATTCGCGCCAGAATAAACCAGCTACGAGCTGGCAATCCGGGTAATTTTAATGTGGTTGCACCTGGAATCATGGAAATGAAATTGGATTACCGCCCGGGTTATCGAGTATATTTCGCTCGTGTTGGCAATATGATGATGCTTCTGCTCTGTGGTGGCGACAAGTCAACACAACGTGCTGATATTAAAACGGCAATCGAGTATTTAGGCGATTACAAAAGGAGGATGAAGGAATATGACTAAAACTAAGACTAAGACTAAGACTGTAAGGCCATCAAATTCCTATGAAGAAAGCCTGTTAAAA
>DAOPYA010000101.1:0-15359 GCA_035352635.1 Candidatus Rifleibacterium sp. | reverse complement strand
CGCTGACCTCCTGTCAGCAAAAAAGCAACCCGGCTGATAGGCCGAAGCTTCACCTTAAAAAAGAAAACTCGTTTATAAAAATAAGTTGTTGATGGGGGTTTCAATAGTCACCGAGAATTGCTGGGCGGTTTCCACCATGAGAAGCAAAAAATCACCGTGGCCAGAGAAAATGACCACGGTGATTTTCAAACAAAGCGACTGTGATCAAGCTGCCTGAGCTTCGACAGGCTTATGAGCGGGTTCAGGCTTCTTTTCTTCGATCACCAGCGTCTGTGCCTTTTTCAGGAAACCGAGGAAACCATCTTTTTCTGCGTCCTGAGCAGGTTTTGGCTGGTAGTGATAAAGCCACATCTTCGCTTTTACGGCATCAGGAAGGCCATTCAGGTCATCATAATGAGCATGGACTCCTGACTTGAACGGCGCAGTTTCGCAGTCATGAAGAATAAGACTGGCCTGGTCATAAAATTTTCGCATCTGATAGGGCGCAAACTGCGTATCGGTAGTCAGAAACACACGGTGATCCGAACCGACTTCCTGAATCATCAGGCCGTAGCTGTGCTGAATCTGCATGCCGCTGACGACATGTACGGTCTGCACCGGGGTAAAGCGTATGTTTTCCCAGATGAATGAATTATTGATGCGCACCGGGTGGCATTCAAAGTAGTCAGTCAGGTTGGCAATCTTGCCTTCGAGGGTTTCAAGACCACCGCGCAGGCTCTTGTTCCACAGATCAGACATAAGAGACTGAATACCGAACAGTTTTGGTCTCTGAAAGCCTGGGTTGAAGTAGGTTACCAGAGCCAGCCATTCGAGCGAACCGATATGATCGGCATGCAGATGCGAAATGTAAACGCCATCGATTTCTTTGCCGAGATTGCTGTTGTTGATACCGAGTTCTTCAAGAGCGAACTGCGCATGAGTGCCGCAGTCAACGAGCAGTTTCTTGCCGGATTGAGCGATTACCAGAGCATTCGACTGGTAGTATTCGCGAGTTGTGAAGGCACTGCCAACGCCGATGAATTGAATTTTATACATGATGGACTCCTTTTTGATTTTTGCTGCCAGGCAGCAACAGAAACCTGTCTACATAAGCCATCACTTTGTTATGCCGGTCAGACGGCCTGCACCGCCCATCAGCAACAAAAGAAAAGCTTCTGTAGAACTGAAAATAGAACTCAGACAAGGTTTCCGGGAGCCGACATCACAGATCAGACCGATCAGAGTTGAACAACAGGCCAGGCCGCTGAGTTATCAGACATAACGTGAGCTGCTGAAACTACTGATCAGGGCGAGCTCGATATCGTCACGGTTACACGTGAAACATAGCAGCAAGCCGCATGCCAGGTATATAATTTCAGCCCTGGTTTCAAAAAAACAACGCGGGCAGAGAGCTTAATCTATGAGGTTGTCAATCGACACAGGAGCAGAATGTACCGACGCCCAAAAGATGCTTTAAGGTACACCGACAGAAACATTTACCCCATGAAACTGTGTCAGAATTGCCACAGGCATGACACCCACGACCGGGCAAGCTGAACAAAAACCGCCAGATGGCGAACTCATGGCCAGCTGGAAGAAACAAACAATCAAAAGATAAAAAGTTTGTGTTACACCTCTGGAACGAGGTTTTTCTGTTCGAAGCGGCGATAGAGCAGAAACCCTGCCAACCCGAAAATCAGCGGGCCGCCGGCGATTTCAAGCTCGTAGATCATGATCGCCTGTGAAGTCACGAGGTCTTTTCCCGGTACAAACGGCAAAAAGATGCCAAGCATTACCGAAAAAAGACCAACAATGGCTACCAGCCAGGCACCTGGAGCACCGCCTGGCACCAGATAAGGTCTTGGCGTATTCGGGTGCGATTTTCTCAATTTAATAAAGGCACCGAACAAAAGAATATAGGGAATAAAATAGGTTATTGTCGTCATCAGAATGAGAACTTCATACATGCTTTCAACCGACGGCAGGAATGAAGTGAAAAGAGTAATCAGCGTGATGAGAAACGCCTGCACGATCATGGCATTACGCGGCATACCGTCATCGTTCAACCTGACGAAAAATTCTGGAAACACACCCTGCCTGGTGCTTTCAAAAAGCATTTTAATCGGACCAATGATCCAGACGCCAACTCCGCCGAAGTTGCCAAGCGTAATCATGATGGCCATGCCGGTCAGCAGGAAGGGAAAGCCCAATTCGGTCGACAGCAGCTTCATGGCATCCATGATTCCAGAGGCACTGCCAATTTTATCTGGTGAAAGAATCATGGTCATCGCCACAGTACCAATGATATAGATAATCGCGATGATAACCGCCGAGATTAAAGTAGCCCTCGGAAAAGTTTTTTCGGGGTTTTCCGTATCTCCGGCGAGAATCGGCGTCAATTCTATGCCTGCCATTGCAAACATCAGGGTAGAGAGAAACGAGATATCAGAAAAACTGGAAAACGACGGAATGAGCTTCTCAAAGGAATAATCAGTGGGAATCGGCCTTTTCAGAATAAAAACCGATGCCGCGCCAAGAAAAATGATCGTCAAGCCCGGCAGAATGGTGCCGAAAAGCCCGCTGAGGTTCGCAAGCCACTTCCCGACCCTGACCCCTTTGCAGTTGATCAAAGTCAACAGCCAGAAAAGCACCAGCGTCAGCCCGCAGACATAGAGTTTGCTGTCGGCAAGCGTTGCGTTGCCGGTCATCAGCCCATGCTGCACAAGCAACGGGTCGATGAGAAAAGCCAGGGTTACCGCGATAAATGACAGCAGCGCAGGGTAATAGAAAAGATTGTTGATCCAGTAAAACCAGGAAGTGATGAACGCCGGCTTATCTCCGAAAGCTTCTCTTACCCAGACATATAGACCACCCTGTTCGGGCCAGCCGGTCGCAAGCTCAGAAGACACAAGCCCCAACGGCACAAAAAACATGAAAGCGGCAAAAATCCACATGAAAACCGACGAGGCCCCGCCGGCGGCGGCGATGGTTATCCATCTCAGCCCGATGATGGCTGTGACGTTCATCAGAACAATATCATAAAGTCCGAGAGATTTTTTCATCAGGGCACCTGTTCCGCAATTGCCTTCCTTGATTTTCAAAGGCAGCTAAATCGCTGGAAAATGGCAATTTTTCTTTTACAGGCTGATTATAATTCATCACTGCTGAAAATACTATTTTTGCCCTGGCTTTCGAAAAATCATTGTGTGCCGCAGAGGAAAAAGAAACCCGACGTTACACTAAAATGCAGCTTGAAGAATTTAACGCTGCAGATCGCATCTGATGAGCACTCCCCCGCGGTTATTTCTTGATGCATGTGTTCTGATTACCGCTGCAAATTCGCCCGAAGGCGGGAGTGCCAGAATTATTGGTGTTGCTGCCTTACAGGTCGGGCTACGTTGTTGGGAAATATGTCAGTATCGAAACGATCATGGAAAAGTCGAAGGAAAGTGTTAGTTTTGCCTGGTTCGGGAAAGCTGCATTATAAGATTTGGCCAGGACAGTAAAATTATTGGGTGGATCAGTTTTTTGGGGGAATCCAGGCGATCTATCATTTTAGATAACCCCATAACGGGCATTTTGTGTGATATTCTGGGTATGGCTTATCTCAACCTTCAGGTCAGGAGAACTTTTATGCAGGAATTTCGGGCAATTGCCAGGGTAGTAACCGGCAGAGAAACCACTGATGGCGCAGGAGTAAGGCTGGTGCGCGTTTTTGGCAATCGTGACGTTGTTGATTTTGACCCGTTTTTGATGATGGACGCTTTTGATAACACAAAGCCTGAACAATACGTCAAGGGGTTTCCGTGGCACCCGCACCGTGGCATCGAGACCATAACCTACCTGATCGAAGGAAACATTGAACACGGCGACAGCCTTGGCAATAAGGGCAACATTTATAACGGAGACTGCCAGTGGATGACCGCCGGTAGTGGCATTATCCACCAGGAAATGCCCCAACCCCCGGGAAAAATGCTCGGGGTGCAGATATGGCTCAATCTTCCCGCAAAAGACAAGATGACCAAGCCTGCCTATGGCGATATCGTCGCGGCGAATGTGCCGGTCATTGACGATCAGGGCTGTGAAGTGCGCCTGATTGCCGGCAAACATAAAGGAAAAAATGGCGCCTTCACCGGCTGTTACATTAAGCCTCTGTTCATGGACGTAAAAGTGCCGCCACACAAAACCTGGGAACTCAACACCGTAGCCGAACACACTCTCTATACCTATACATTCTATGGTTCCGGCAGTTTCGAGGCCGACGCAAAGCACGAACACGGCGGCAAGGTCACTCTGCTGTTCAAGCCAGGCGAAAAGCTTCGGGTAACTGCTGGTTCTGATGAACTGCGTTTTATTGTGCTTTCGGCCCCCCCATTAAAAGAACCGGTTGCATGGGGCGGCCCGGTGGTCATGAATACCCAGGCCGAGCTTGATCTCGCTTTCAGCGAAATGGATGCCGGAACCTTTATAAAAAAGTAGTGACCCGGCGAGCTTCAGCCCCCCAGGCCGCTGAGAATGGTTTCTGCGTTGCGAAACGCGGTATATGCATCTTTGTCGAGCGGAAAATCCCAGGTTCCGGAACGATGCAGCATCTGCCCGCCAAAACCTGATTTGAAGCAATACAGGCCATAGAACGGGTGGTCAGCGGCAACCCCGGGCGAAACGCCGCCCATGTCGTATTCTCTGCAACCCCGGGCGCGGGCCTGGCGGATGGCTTCCCAGTGGACGGCGTATGAACCCATGAGATTGCGTTTGCAGTTTGAAGAGGCCCCGAACAGAAACAGGGCGGTCTTTTCTGATATGGCCATGATAACGCCGGCGAGCAGGTCGTTACCGTGGCATGCAAGCAGAAACACCACCTCGGTGTTCTGGTTGTTCTCTTCAATGACCGAAAACAGGGCATGAAAATGGTCGTAATCGCAAACTAAAAACCGGTTTCTTCCGGCGGTCTGCACGTAAAGTTCGTAGAAGGCCGGCAGATGGTCTTTGCCGGCAATAAAAGTTCGCACGCCTTTGCGCTCTGCCAGGCCGATGTTATACCTTGTCTTCGGTTTCATGCGTTCGAGAATGGCCTTTTCAGTGGGGGCGATATCAACAATCATGCATGAAGCGACAGTCATATCGTTGACCGACTTTATTAAGTTCCATGAACCGGTGCCATAGTTCATGCGCATTTCTTGAACTCTGGCTTCAGGAATCACCGGGTGACTGAAATCACCATCAACAAATGGCGACAGCCATGGAAGATCGAAACGGATGAACGCGGTTTTCGAATCAAGGTGCGGAATCAGTTTTTCGGCAAGTTCTTCAAGATAAATGCCATAATTGTCGGGGGCCGGCGCGAATTCGGGGCCTTGCGGAATATAAGCGGCAACGCGGTTATCGCCAAAAGGCTGATTCAGCAACAGAACATCGCTTCTGCTGCCTGTATGGTTGATGTCGAAAGCACGGGGTTCCCAGCCGATACGGGCTTTAACCTGCCCCCAGAAGGTCGTCTGAAACAGAATGCTGGTTGGAAAAAGCTCGTCCAATGGCTTGGGCGCGAGTTTGATAGTCACTGCCGGGTCTCCGAATAGTAGCAAGACGGCCGCCAGAAACTGCAACGCTACAATTCAAAAAACGGCGGGCTGTCTTACTGTTAATAATGTCTTCAATCAATGATCTATATTTCTAATTGTACACCATATTCTCATTTTCGGCACCCATATTGAGCACAGAAGACCATACAGGTATCAATCAGCAGCGACAGTCGTTGCCGGCGATTTATCTGACTGGCCGGCCACGGGTGTTTCACGAAAAACTACGATGCCGAAGTAGGCGCAGATATCTTCGAGCAGTTCATAAACAACCGGCACGAACAGCAAGGTCAGGGCGGTCGAGGTAATCAGGCCGCCGATTACTGCGATGGCCATGCCGGCACGCAATTCAGAACCCGGCCCGGTGGCAATTGCCGCCGGAATCATGCCGCCCATGCTGCTGGCGCTCGTCATGATAATTGGCCGCAGGCGAATCGGGCAGGCAACCATAATCGCTTCTCTTCGACTCAGCCCGCGCATGCGCTGTTGATTGATAAATTCTACAAGAAGAATGCCGTTTTTAACCACCAGCCCCATCAGCATCAAAAAACCAATCATGGTCATGATATCGAGTTTGGGCTGAAAGACAATCATTATCATTATCGCACCGACAACGCCGAGCGGCACTGAAGTCATGATCGTCAGCGGGTGCAGAAAGTTTTCGAACTGCGACGCCAGCAGCATATAGACAAGAATTGTCGCAAGGGCTGCCGCAAAAATCATGGCACCAATGGTATTGCCGGCCTCTTTTGCCAAGCCCTGAAATTCCCCTCGATAGCCAACCGGAAAAAGCTTTTGCGCTTCAGCAACAAACTCGGTCATCGCCTCGCCCTGCGATTTGCCTTCGAGATTCGCACCCACTCTGATTTCGCGTGCGCGGTTAAAACGGTTAATCGTTGAAGGTGAGACATCAGACCGAATCTCTGAGACGTTTGATAAAGGCACGGTTCGCGCACCATCGGTTGTTCTGACCATGAGATTCGGCAATGCTGCTGAACTTATTCGAAAAGCCTTCATCAGACGCATTTTTACGTCGTATTGTTTGCCTGCATCTTTGAACTGAGAAATAGCCTGCTCGCCACCGACCAGCAGATTGAGAGTCGCGGCCAGAGCACCGACATTCACGCCGAGAATTTCCATGCGGTCGCGTTGCAGCTGAACATGCAGCTCAGGCTTGCCAGGTTCACGTGAATCATCGATATCTACGTAACCCCCCACCTTTTTCATCCAGGCGTTGAGCTTGTCGGCCAGATCATTAAGAATGGCCATATCTGGGCCAAGCAGCGAATAGGTCAGTTGCTGATTGGCCATCCCACCAATCGACGCGATCGGATCCATTTCTTCGACCGAAAAGCGCTCAATTCCGGCAATACCAGCCAGCAGCTTTCTCGTCTGTTCCATCAGTCTGATTTGTGGCATTTCAGGTCGCGCTGCCTTGGGAATCAGCGCAACGTTAACAGTGCATTTTGTCGGGTCTTCGAGCGGGTCAGTTGCCACGTTGACCAGCGACATGCTGACGTATTTTTTCATCGGTTCAATGACCTGGCGCTCTACCTCGGCGGCGATTTGTCTTGAGCCTTCGAGAGAGGTGCCAACCGGGGTTCTGAAGTTTACCAGAAACAGATTTTTATCTAGCTGGGGTTTGAATTCAAAAGACAGGTAACCGCTCAATAAGACAATCAGTGCAATAATCATGGCCCCAAAAGCCAGCACCGTGTATCGCCAGTTCAAAACTTTACCGAGCACCCGCCGATACAATTCGTCGAACCGGTCGAGCGTGCGGCCGAGAAATTTTGCCACCCGATTCTCATCTGCCTCTGAAGCAGTCAGATAGCGCGAAGCCAACATGGGGGTCAGCGTAAAACTGACCACCAGCGAAACCAGAACGGCCGCCGTCACGGTTATGCCAAAATGAAACAAAAAGCGGCCAACCAGGCCACTCATCAAGGCTACCGGCAAAAATACCGCGACAAGCGTAAAAGTGGCAGCAGTAACCGCCAGACCAATTTCTTCGGTAGCATCAGAGGCGGCCTGTGCCGGAGTTTTATTCATGCGCAGATGGCGATAAATATTCTCGATAACCACAATCGCATCGTCAACCAGAAGACCGATCGAAAGCGATAGGCCCATAGTGGTAAGGGTATTGAGGGTCAACCCGAAGATTCGCATGATGACGAACGAAGCGAGAATCGAAGATGGAATCGCCAGAGCCGAAATCAGCGTTGAAGTCAGGTTACGCAGAAAAACCAGAATAACTATAACTGCCAGAAAGCCTCCGACAACAATATCAACCATAACCGAATGAATCGATTCTTCAGTAAATGGTGTTGAATCGACAACAATGCTTATCTTAACGCCTTCGGGCGCCGCAGCATTAAGATCTTCAATGGCCTGCTTAACCTGTTTAGCGGTTTTAACGGCATTTGAACCCGACTGCTTTTGAATCTGCAGGCCCATGACGTTCTGGCCGGCCATTATACCGGCAGACCGTTCATCTTCAATGCCATCCTCGATCTGCGCCACTTCGCCGAGAGTGATCTGGGCGCCATCGATGGTTGCAATCGTCAGACGTTTAAAAGCTTCAACATCAGTGAGTTCACCCATGGTTTTAACGACGAATTCACGCCGCTCATCTTCGATTTTACCGGCAGGAATTTCAATATTCTTCGATTTAACGGCCATGACCACTTCTGCGGCCGTCAACTGGTGGGCATTCAACTTGTCATTGTCGATCCAGATTTTGATTTCACGCTCTCTGATGCCAAATTCCCTGATCGCACCCACACCAGGTATGCTTTGCAACCGGTTTTTAACCACATCTTTAACATATTTAGACAATTCGGCGGTTTGAATCTTTCCGGCCACCGCCAGGCTGAGAATCGGCACCGCACCCGTATCAAGCTTCTCGATGAGTGGCGAATCCATGGCATCGGGCAACTGGTTTCGTATCGTTGCAACCTTGTCGCGCACATCCTGAACCGCGACATTAATATCGCGATTCAGCTTGAACTGGGCAATAACCCTGGCAATGTTCTCGGCACAGACTGATTTAACACTTTCAATGCCGTTTAAAGCCGCGATCTGTTCTTCGATTTTATCGACGACTTTCGATTCGAGGGTTTCGGGGCTGGCACCGCGATAAACACAGGTGATGGTTACGGTCGGAAACTCAACTTCAGGAAACTCATCAACGCCGAGTTCGACATAGCAGAGAATGCCGAAGAGAGCAATAGCCATAAAGGCCATGATGGTTGAAACCGGGCGACGAACGGCACTATCGGCAAGAATCATAAGTCAGCCTCATTCTCAATCTTGACTGACACACCATCTTCAAGCTGCTCAAAACCACGGTCAACAACCAGAGTGTCAGCGTCGAGACCAGAAAGAATGGCAACCCGGTTATTGCTCGAAATACCTACCGTTACAGGGGTTCGCAGGGCTTTTCCATCACGGACAGTGAAAACATGACCAGCACGCGATGCTGATTGCAGCGAACCCGTCAGTGCTTCGGCAATTTTAACGATACTGACCGGCAAAACCGGAACTTGCCGGTCTTCTCTTATGATAACGCTCACATCGGCATAGCCACCGTGACTCAGCTTTCGATCAGGGTTGGCGATGACCGCCCTGGCGGCGAAGGTCAAACTTTTACGATCAATAGACGGAACAACGGCAATTACATTCGCGGCAATCGACTCTTGAACAAGCGGTGAGCGTATCAGCAGTTTCGTTCCAATCAGAACAAACGGAAGAAAGCGCTCAGGAAGGCGCAAAGTCAGTTCAAGCTCAGAATCATCAACGATTGTAATGCTCTGATTATCACTCTGTTCGTTTTCTATCATTGATTTGGCAATTATCAGCCCATCGTATGGCGCCACCAGGGTTGAATCTTCGAGGCGTCTTTTCGCGCTGCGAACCGCAACTTTTGCGATGGCCGACATGGCTCTCGCGGCTTCAAGAGCAGTTTGCGCCTGTTTAATCTGTTTATCGGCTACCGCGACAGCGTTCCGGGCAAGTTTATACTGGCCTTCCATCTGGTCATACTGCTGTTGCGGAATAGTATCTTTGGCCCTGAGACTTTTGGCTCTTTCAAAGTCGAGCGTCGCGGTATCAAGGCGAATCTGGGCCTGCTCGCGACCGATTTTTGCGGTTTCAATGGCGTCGTTTGCTGCTTCAACCTGAGTTTCTGAAGCCTTCAGACTGGCATTTGCGTGGTCAAGCGCAATATTGGCGTCTTCGAGGTCAAGCTCAGCAAGAGGTTGCCCCTTCTTCACCCGGTCACCCTCTCTAACATGCACCAGACCAACAAAACCTTTTGCCTTTATCTTCAGTTCAGCCCTCTGAGGTGCTACCAGTTCGCCGGTTGTCTGTTCGGTCCACTGCACTGTTCCGATTTCGGGTTTAAGCAGGCGCACCGGCACGATTCTGGCCTGAGCCTGCGCGAAAAGGGGCAGGCCCATCTCGACCAGGCCACAAAACAGCATCACCAGCAGAATGTTCCGGGCAATCTTTCCAAAAATCTGGCTGGTCGGGGCCGGTAATCTGAAACCGGCTGATAAAGCTGGCAAAGGCTCTGCTGCCTGAGGGTTTAACGGTGAACGCATTGAGTTTCTCCTGGTCTGGTCGATCTTCAGAGGTTGAATCGGTAAGTTGGTTATACTGGTTATTTTAGGGGTAAAAGCGCATGCTCAAGGCCACCGGCAGCATGCCAGAGAGAAATACGGGCAAGTTCGCGGTCGAATCCGGAAGTAACGCGGCGCTGGCGGGCAGAGACAAGCGCCGATTCAGCATCGAGAAGATGCTGCGAGGTAACCGCCCCGGCTTTAAACCGCTCTTCAGTCAGTCGCAGCGATTCTTCGGCCTGAGTTTCGGCCTGGCTTGAGAGTGCAAAGCGTGCCTGAGCTTCTTCAATACTGAGTGCCGCCTGATGAATTGCCAGAAGAATATTGCGCTGCAAGTCTTCAAGATCGTGAGACGCTTTGCTCTTGCCGGCCCTGGCTTCACGAATCCGGCTTCTGGTTTCTCCGGCATCAAAAACATTCAGGCCGACATAGACTGTGGCATCCCAGTTGTCTACAGCGTTGTTGAATTGATTACCCGAACTCCAGTTCCATTGAAGGGCAACTTCAGGCCGCAGACTGCCTTTTGCTGCTTTCCCGGCAAATTCCTGAATTCGAACCGCCTCGCGGGCGGCGGCCAGCATGGGGTGCTTTCGGGTTGCCATTTTTACCGCACTGGCCTCGGGCAATTCTGGGGTAGTATCAGGGTTTTCAAGAGCCGGCAGCGCCGATGGCTCAATTTCAAGACCGGTAAGCATCGCCAGTCGCGCCTGAGCCAGATCAATGCCGTTTTTGGCCCTGACCAGATTTTCGCGCCGTTCGAGAACCGAAACCTGAATTTTTAAAAGGTCATCACGCACCACCACCCCGGCTTCAAGCATGTTTTTGACATGCTGCTCGTGACTGAGGGTATCTTCGAGTGACTGCGACGCCACCTTTTCCATGGCGCGGGCGCTGAGCAGGCCAAACCAGGCTTCAGCAACCGCACGCACCATATCTTCACGCCGGCTTGTTTCGACATGTTTCTGCAATTTGACTTCAGAACCGGCTGCCTTAACAGCGTTTTTGATGGCACCACCCGTATAAAGAGGCTGAGAAAGCTTTAAACCTTTTAATTGCAGCTGCTTTTTGCCAAAGGGCATGCTGCCCGCGCCCGGCAGTTGAAGCTCAGAGACATGCCGAAAGCTCGTAAAGGTTTCTTCGGCTTTAATGCGCGGCAGACGATTGCTTTCGGCACGGTCAAGCCGGTTCTGCGAAGCTCTGGTTGCGTCTTCGGCCGAAAGAACCCCCGGGTTAGTATCGAGAGCCGTAACCAGGCACTGCGCCAGTGACAAGGGTGCGTCTGAAGTTTCTGAAGCAAGCTGCTCGCCCAGGCAGACTCCTGAGCAAAAAAGCACGGCCACGACAATAAACAGAAAACCTGAGCTTTTAAGCCCGATCAGGGTTGTTGTTTTCATACTTGTTTCCTTCGCTTACCAGTAGAGGTTTGTAATTTTGAAGTTTTCGTTTTCGCTGTTGAGCGGCCCCGAATCGCGATGCCAAAAAGAATAAACTCAGAGAGCTGCTCAGAAATCTTTTCGACCGGGTAGCGTTTTTTTTGCGACCACCAGAATCTGAAGGTCTGAAGAATGATACCAAGAATCGCGTGGTGGATCAGTTCAAGATCGAGATGCGCGTAAATTTGACCAGCCTGCTGTGCCCGCATTGACTGGCGCATTTCGCCAAAACTGGCAGCAACAAAGCTTTCAGAGAGGCGGGCGCGAAGTTCTTCGTTTAAAAGAGAAAAATCTGAAGTCAGGCAGCGAAAGAAAAACTGAATTTCGGGAGTCTCGGCCACCCGGGTGAAAAATTGGCGAATTCCAAGTTTCACCGCATCTTCGATTGAGGTAGTCAGAGGATCAATTTCGGGCAACTTCATCGCCACATGCAGCACCTGCTCGAACACTGCCAGAAACATTGCTTCCTTCGTAGGGAAGTGGTTATAGAGCGTAGCCTTGCTGACCCCGGCATTATGGGCTATTGAATCAACATTTGCCTGATGAAAGCCAAGAAGAGAAAATTCACGCAGAGCAGCGTTGAACATCCGCTCATTGCGCTCTTTCTGCAGTCTGGTGCTCATACCTGTTACCCTTGCCGTCCGCCTCGAAAAAAACTAAACTCTTGAGTTCGGTAATTTAAACTACCAGGTTTATAAAAGTCAATCAGCATTTTAATGAATCAAAGCTTTTTGACCTAGATTCCCGAGCGATTCATAGTGTGTTGTCTAGCTCCACCCCGAACACCGAGGCCCTTCTTCATTGACGGTGGCGTTTTTGACGGTTTGCCAGACAATAAACCCGCCAATAATTAATATGGCCTTTGGCAAAAGGCTGCTTAGCAGCCGATAGTTGCGATGCCGAACAACAGAATAACATTGACAAGTCAAGGGTCGCCGAAGGCGATGAGCGTAGTGGACTCGCTCTTGATAAGGTTGTTCGGTTGTGCAACATAAACGCCCGCGACCGACAATTTTATAAAAACCCACCGACACTAAAGTCTTCGGAGCCGGCGGCCAGTCTCCTCGGCGTGCCTTTTGGATCTACATGCAGATATAGGGCTTGAAGAGTTATGCCCAACTCTCGACAGAGCTTGCCAAGTCACTTTCCAGCCTGATAAACCACCGGAAACTCTCTCTTGATCGGATTCGCTTTAATCCTCTGTTGTGCCTGTCGACGTAAATTTAATAAATATTGACGTAGTGAAGCTGAGTTTAATATCATGAGCCCAATAGAAAGAGTTTTGAATCTTAAAGCCCGATAATTTTTGGGTTTCCGTTTAAGATCACATTTAGATATTTCTGATGTGCACACAGAGATTTGGTTAAAAAGAGGGGCCATCTATGAAGAAATCTGCCAAATTTTTCTTTCATCTTGGCATTGTTGCTGTTTTGTTCGCTGTCACAATTTTTACTTCAGCGCTTTGCAATACTGACCCAGAGCCGGATTTAGATAAAGACGGGATTCCGGGTGTAAGCAATTTTCAGGCAACATTGAGTGGTAGTCGGATGAAAACCTTAGCTGCAAAAACCTCAGTCCCAGTAAAAGCAGCTTCTAACGGCAAAAAAGTCTTGTTTTATACCAAACGTAACAACCAATGGCTTGATTATACGACAGATTTACGTCAACTACTCGTTGATTCAGGTTATACCGTTGATGTCCATTCCAGTCCGACTGTTTTCCCTGACCTGTCTGGATATGATGTCCTTGCGATAATAGATTGTCTCGGCACCCCATGGGCAGAATATAACGACGGACAATTGCCCTCTGCCGAAAAAACGGCGATTAGTGATTTTGTCACCGCCGGTAAGGGGCTATTTTTTACCGGTGATTACATTCATCTGGATTTCCCAAAATATAATGACGTTTCCCAAATATTCGGATTTACTTTCAATTGCCAGTATATAGACTATATTCCCATTGGAAATTCTGCCGGCACTTACCCTGGGCCATATTGGCTGAACTATTACACATATGCCCCTGTATATGAATTTCAGAGCTACTATCCGCCGGCATCGGCACACCTGATTCTGAACAGAGAACCCTATAACGGCTATTCATGGTTCTACAACGAAAGCCATGAGATTTTTAACGGCATAGACTCTGTATTGCTCATGGGGGCGGGTTATCTTACCCCTAAAACATTCGGAGTCGCGGCGCTTAAAACTCACCCACTGACTTCAAGGCCTTTCAGATTACGCTGCCAGAATCGGCTTCCCTCTGGTGGTCGTCAGGGAGCATGGCAATGGTCGTGTGATGATTAGTGCCGACTCAAACGCCTTCACCAACAACGGTTTTTTACGGCCCTGTTGCTCGTCCATAAACGTTTCCCTGGCGACACAGCACGCTATCGAACCTGCAGCCAACGATGCTGCAGCTGCGATCAGGCTGCGGTCTGATTTTTAAAGAACGGGGCCAGGCGTTCGATGCCGGTGGTGAAGCCTACGGGTTTGCCGGCAAAAGAGAGGAGCAGCCAATAGCGCGTGCTTTCGCCGAAACCCGAAATATCAGCGAACTGCTGCATTACCCAGATACGGAAACCAAGCAGAATTCAGAGCTTCACGAATGCGTTCGCATTTCAGATTCCGTTTACGCACTCGGCCGAGCGAACTTCGCCGCTTTCGAGGGCAGTGCGGAGTTCGAGAAAAACGGATCTTTTTTCGGCATCGGAAAGGGGTGAGTCGGCCTGTGTGGCGGCTTCAATTTTAGACTGCAGAGAATTTTTCATGGTATTGCTATTTCTTCGAGGCAGAGTCGAATGGCGGAGTGCCCAAGCTCTGGGTAGCCGGAATGCGCACAAGGCTGAGGGCGAGTTCGGCAAGTTGCAGAGTTGGAAGCATGGGGTTGTTCTTCACCCTGATTCAGCGGTGCCAGCTGCAGTTCGCCGATCTCTTGGCCGATGAATTGAAGCTGGCTGGTATCGAATTCGCCGATACGGCAGGGAATATTTTCTAAACCAGCCGCCAGTATTTACTTTTATAAAGGGTAATAAGCTGAAAGATGCGGGGAAAGTAAGCATAAAAAGAGCTTTTAAAACGACTGGGCTTAAGATCATTTTTGCCCTGTTAATCACCCCGGGTCTTGAAAATGCGACAAATCGGGAAATTGCCGGAGCTGCCGGAGTATCACCGGGAAGTGTTGATTACCCGATAGCAGACCTGAAAGATCTGGGCTATTTGACCGGCAAGCATTCATTACCGCCCACCGACAATAAAGTTACTGCGTCGGAAAAAATCCGGTTGTCTTTCATTCTTGATCTGGCTTAGAATTCCGCAGTAGAGATTCTACTGCAACGAAAGATAATTCAATATTATTTCAGAGGAGATACGTATGAAGTCAAATCTTGGTAAGTTGTTCACTCTCTTGATCGCTCTCGCGCTTGCCTTCGCGCCAGCAGCCCAGGCCCAGAATCCACCGGCTCCGAGCGGCTGGGCGTCGGGAGGCAAATGGGTCGCCGGCAGTCTAGCTGCGGGCGTGGTGGGCGGGATCGGCAACATGGCCCTTGGCTACGCCCTGAACGGGATCGGCCTCGGCGATACGAGCCACGCCGATACCCTCAAAATGCTCGAGAAAATCTCCCTCCAGATACAAAGTCTCGATCAGCAGATGAAGCAGCTGAACATGGACCTGATGATTCTCGGCAATGACCAGATCGTGTTGATTCTCAACGAAACGTCCCGGTATTTTCTCAGAGAATTTTACCAGATGCA
>DAOPYA010000100.1:0-15478 GCA_035352635.1 Candidatus Rifleibacterium sp. | reverse complement strand
CAGGCCGAAAACTCCAAAACCCGTTCCTCAAAAAATAGCAACGCTATTTTTCGGGCGGTTCGTCTGGTTTGCTTTATGGGTGAAAATTGAGTATGCTTAAAGTGTGACCTTTTTCTGTCACTGCTTTTTTATCACCGACAACAGGAAAACGCCATGTACGCCGCCAGAAATGCCCAGGTTTATCGCTTCAGCCTGAGTCATAAAGCCTTTTATTCTGATCTGCCCGGAAAATGCGCCGCGATTGTGCTGCGGGTAGCCATGTTAGAAGTTCTGCCCAGTGTCAAAGCTCTGTTTCCGGTGCAATTCGAGCCACCCTGGTGCTGACCCGATTTAAAGGGTTTGAAGGCAAACACGGCGGTCGCTACTGTCTACGAAATGCCTCAAAATTTTAGTGCCCTTTTCCCATCAAGTTTTGTGCTTTGCTACGACCGGAATACTGAAAGGTTTCTCAGATGAAAAAGATTGATTATCGCTCAACCCTTAAAAGCCTCGTATTGCTGCTGCTCGGTTCATGTATCTGTGCGGTCGCTGTCAACGGCATTCTCGTGCCGAAACATTTTTTGTCTGGTGGGCTGACGGGCGTTACACTGTTTATTAATCGCATGGTTCCGTCATTGCCGGTCTCAGGGATGTACTTCGCGTTCAATATTCCGCTGTTTATTTTTGGTTACCGATTGCTCGGGGGCAATTTTTTCATGCTTTCGTTCTTCGGCACCGCTTTTTATACGATTGCTATCGGGCTTATCGACTTTCGCATTGCGGTCAACGACATGATGCTGTCGGCGATTCTTGCGGGCCTGATCAACGGGGTCGGTTCTGGAATTATTCTGCGGTCGCGGGGTTCAGCTGGTGGCACAGATATTCTTTCGGTTCTTCTCGCCAGCCGCTTCGGAATCAAACTTGGCACGACACTGCTGACTTTCAACATTATCGTGCTGACCTGCGTCGTGGTCTTTTTCAGTATTGATGAGGCACTGTTCACGCTGGTATTCATGTTTGTGTCGTCACGAATGATCGATCTCGTTATCTACGGTCTGTCACAGCGCAAGGCAGTCACAATCGTGTCTGAACGCTGGCAGGAAATAAACGGCGCCATTCTCGAAGAAATGCAGCGCGGAACCACTCTGATCGCCGCCAGTGGCGGGTTTTCGCAGCAACCGCTGAATATGATCTACACGGTGGTTTCGCGGCGTGAACTGCACCAGCTCAAGGAAGTCGTGCTACGCGAAGACCCGGGCGCTTTTGTCGTGGTTAACGAGACCAGCGAAGTCATCGGCAACCGCATCGGCAATCAGCCGCAGTGGTAAGTTCGCTGCCCGCAGAGTGTTTTAAAGGGGTAGTGCCCTGAGTTTTTAAACTTATCTGCAAATATGGTTTTAACATAAATAGAAATGGAGACCTGTTATGAACAACGCCAGACCTGACCTGAAATGGCTCTTCAACCAGCACCGAAACCCGGATCTGACGCTTTGCGAGAAACTGTTTTCGCCCGAAATCGCTCGAAAGGTCAGGCGCTTCCATCGCCAGATTCCAGGGTTCAAGATGTCGCCTTTACTCGCTCTGCCACAACTGGCGCAGATGTTCGGTGTCGGCGGCATCTGGGTAAAAGACGAGTCTGAAAGGCTGCAGTTGAACTCGTTCAAGGTTCTTGGCGGTTCATACGCGGTTTACAAATACATCAAACGCCTGCTGAATGCCGATGAAGAACTGACGTATGCCGAACTCACCTCGACCGAGATTCGCCAGAAACTCGGAAAAATCACCTTCGCCACCGCCACCGACGGAAACCACGGTCGTGGCATTGCCTGGGCCGCCCAAAAACTTGGGCACGACTGTGTCGTCTACGTGCATGCTGAAACTTCACGACCTAGAATTGAAGCGATTCGCGGCTATGGCGCCACCGTTAAAATCATCGCCGGCAATTACGACGACGCGGTGCGCCAGATCGTTATTGATGCAGAAGAAAACGGCTGGGCGGTTATATCAGACACCTCATGGGATGGCTACACCGAGATTCCGACCTGGATCATGCAGGGCTACACTACGATGATGGCCGAAATTCAGGAACAGTTTTCGGGCCAGGGCATCACCCGCCCGACGCATGTTTTCGTACAGGCCGGCGTCGGGGCTCTCGCGGCCGCGGTAATCGGCTACTATCACGCGCTGTTTCCCGGAGATGCGCCTCGTTGCGTGGTTGTCGAGCCTGAAGCCGCCGACTGTCTGTATCGCTCAATCGAGTCGGGCAACGGCAGCCCGCAAAGAATAGACGGGAAACTCGATACCATCATGGCCGGTCTCGCTTGCGGAGAGCCAAGCCCAATAGCCTGGGAAATACTCAGGCAGGCTGCCTGCTGCTTTGTGACCTGCCCCGACTACGTTGCAGCCAAGGGCATGCGCATTTACGCGACGCCCCTCGCCGGCGACCCGTTCATCGTCTCTGGTGAATCAGGCGCGGTCACGCTTGGGGCGCTCGTTTCGATTCTGCGCGAGAACTGTGTGGGCGAGCTGCGCGACTTTCTCAAAATCAATCACGACTCGCAGATACTCTTCATCAACACCGAAGGCAATACTGACCCGGTGCATTTCAGGCAGATTATCTGGGAAGGGTCTAACCCGGTGCCCCGCGAATACTGGACCGACTCTTCAACCTGATAAAAGCGAATTTGAATGCTTCAAACTAACCTGGCAGACAGGGCATGCCGTCGAATCGGCGAGAAATATTCAAGACGCTCTTATACAGGTCGCAAATTGCTACTTTAAATCTTAACAAATAGCCAGTGGCCGCTTCAGCTGGTTTGCAGAGCGTCGGCGTAGGCGAACAGCGCCGGTGAGCCACCGGTGTGCCAGAAAAGCACCTTTTCGTGTTTTTTGAAGGTGCCATTGCGGATCAGGCCGATCATGCCAGCCAGAGCGCGGCCAGTGTAAATCGGGTCGACGAGAATGCCTTCGTGTCGGGCACAAAGACTGATGGCTTCGCGTTCGGCTTCGCCGATCACGGCGTAACCAGCACCGGTAAAGTCTTCGTTCAGGTTCAGATCGGATCCGCTGAAATGATGATCGAGCTGCAGCATCTCGCCGGTAGCATTTGCCAGCTCGATTATCTGCTGTCTGAAAGATTTGTCGGCGCTTCCGACCTTATCGATGGCGATGCCAGTCAGGCGGCAGCGCATTTTAAGCAGCTCACGGCCGATCATCAGACCAGCGTGCGTGCCGCCCGAGCTTGACGCGAATACGATGTGGTCAAAGTCTGCGTGTATTAATACAGCCTGCTCATGAAGCTCGCGCAGGCCTTCAACAAAGCCGAGGGCGCCGATTTCGTTCGAGCCGCCATAAGGCACGATGAACGGCCGCCGGGCGGCCGCACGCAACTCTTCGGCGATGCGCGGAATATCTTCGCCCTTGCGATGCTCACCAGCCCAGTGAATTGTCGCCCCGAGCAGCTGGTCAAGCAACAGATTGCCGTTGGCGGTCTGAGGTGCTGAGCCGCCCAGAACCAGATGACAGGCCATACCCATTTTTGCCGCCGCTGCGGCGGTCTGGCGGCAATGATTCGATTGAATGGCGCCGGCGGTAATCAGGGTGTCGGCACCTTTGGCAATCGCTGCACCAACGAGGTATTCAAGTTTGCGGGTTTTGTTGCCGCCAAGAGCCAGACCGGTCAGGTCGTCGCGTTTTATGAACAAGCGTGGCCCGCCAAGGGCATCGGCCAGGTATTTCAGCTCATGCAGCGGGGTCGGAAAAAAACCAAGTGATTGCCGTGGAAACTCAAGATGCTGCATAATATGACTCCCTGAAATGCCTATTGATCTGGCCTTAAATAGCCATGGTTAAGATTATGCCATATTCTCGAACTGAAGAAAAGACCCGCCTGGTTTGGGGCAGTCAGGCAGGTCGAAACTCGACATGCAAGATTACTTTACTGATTCGGGCGGTTCTGCTATATTGCAGCGGTACATAACAGCTCGTAACTCATACATCCCGAAGGGGAGGTTTTTGCCTTGAACAGGAAAAAGGAACAGGTTGTAATCACCGTGCTTGGCGCCAACAAGCCTGGCATTCTCGCCGGCATCACCAAAGCCATTGCCGATTCTAACGTTAACGTCGAAGACGTCAGCCAGAAAATCATGCAGGATCTCTTTGCTCTGATGATGATGACCGATTTTTCAACGGCAAACTGCAGCTTCGAAGATTTTCAGACTCGCATGCAGGCCGTTTCTGAACAACTGCGCGTCAAGGTTTTCATTCAGCACGAAGACGTTTTCAGATTCCAGCACCGGCTGTGATGGAGGCCACCAATGCTTTTTTCTCTTGAAGAAGTCATCGAAACCATCAGTGCGGTCGGGGTCGAAACCTTCGATATCCGCACGATCACCTGTGGCATCAATCTGATGAGCTGCGCCGACTCAGACGTGCATCAATGCGCTGCCAAGGTCTACGAAAAAGTTGTGCGCGTCGCCCATGAAGTGGTGCCGGTGGCCCGCAAACTCGAAAAGAAATACGGCATTCCGATCGTTAATAAACGCATTTCGGTAACTCCGGTGTCTTTTCTGGCCGGTGCTTTCACTGAACCGACCGCAGTGCCGATTGCCCAGGCGCTTGATAAAGCAGCCAAAGAGCTTGGCATCGATTATGTTGCCGGTTTTTCGGCTCTGATTCCCAAGGGTGTAACCCGCGGCGACCAGATTCTGCTCAATTCAATCGCTGATGCTCTCTGCTGCACCGACCGCGTCTGTTCAAGCGTCAATATTGGCAGTTCGCAGGCGGGCATCAATATGGATGGCGTCTATCGCATGGCCGAAATCATCAAGGAAGCGGCCGAACGTTCGCGCGACAAGAATGGGCTGGCATGCGCCAAGCTTGTGGTTTTCTGCAATGCCGTTGAAGACAATCCGTTTATTGCCGGTTCTTTTATGGGTCCCGGTGAGGCTGAAACGATTCTCAATGTGGGTATTTCAGGCCCAGGCGTTGTCAGAGCCGCGCTCGAAAATGCCCAGCATCTTAATTTTGGCGAACTTTCAGAACTGATCAAAAAAATCAGCTTTAAGATTACCCGCACTGGTGAACTGGTTGGGCGCGAAGCATCACGCATGCTCGGCATTCCCTTTGGAATCATTGACCTGTCTTTGGCACCGACCCCGGCTGCCGGTGACTCGATTTCTGATATTCTTGAGCTGATGGGACTCGAAAAAACCGGTTGCCACGGCACTACCGCCGCTCTCGCCATGCTCAACGACGCAGTTAAAAAAGGTGGAATCATGGCGGCCACCTACGCTGGCGGGCTGTCGGGTGCTTTTATTCCGGTCACTGAAGATGCCGGTATGTGCCGGGCTATCGAAGCCGGCGCTCTCAATATTCAAAAACTCGAAGCCATGACCTGCGTATGCTCGGTCGGCCTCGACATGGTCGCCATTCCGGGCGCGACTCCGGTCGATGTAATTGCCGGTATTATTGCCGATGAAGCGGCAATCGGCATGATCAACCATAAAACTACTGCCTGTCGTCTGATTCCGGTGCCAGGCATGGAAGCCGGTGATGTCGTCGATTTTGGCGGTCTGCTTGGCAAAGGCCCGGTTATGGAAGTGGGCCGTCATTCCCCCTCGGTTTTCGTGCGGCGTGGCGGGCGCATTCCGGCGCCAGTGCACAGCATGAAAAACTGACCACCGATAGTGTTGATAAAAGCAGCCCTGAAACAGAAGTTTCAGGGCTGCTTTCTGGGTAAAGAAGAAGAATGCCGGCCACGGATGAACACAGATGAACACGGGTCGGGTTAGAATTTCTGGCCACGGATGAACACGGATGAACACGGATGAACACTGATTGACGCGGATCGTGGGAGATATTTGAAAATGCTGGTGAACGGGATGGTTGAGTGAGACGGCACGATGAAATTGGGCTGCGAGCAATCATCGCAGGGGTTTTTATACTGCTGGTGATGTTACCTGCGCTCTTTATCTGCGCCGGGTTGCGTCAGATAGACGACGAAGCCCGCCAGAATCAATTGCAGATTGCCGAGCAGCGGCTTAAGAGTGAAGCACTTTCATTCCAGAGCGATCTCAACGCCCGCTTGCATATCGAAAAAATCATCAAAAAGGCCGAGCGACTGGCGGGGGTTTCTTCGCCCTCACTTGTCAGGCCAGAATTTGTTTCAGGTGTTGATCCGAAGATTTTTGATGCCGACACCATCGATGAACTGAGGTCACAATATTTAGAACTGAGCGGGGTTGAGCCGCTGATGATGGTGGCATTCAGCGCTGATTTATACCACATCTGGAAATGGTTTTCGCCAGCTCTTGACGACCTTGAGCCTGCTGACCGGGAGCGATTGGCGATGTTGTTAGGCCTGGTAGTCTCTGACCAGGACGGAACCTTCGTCAGGGTCGATAACAGCCGGGTTGATGCGGAAGAGCGCTTTTTTGATGTGAGAAAAAGAGCATTACAAGATTTAGGTGGGCCGACCCAGGCCTATTTTTCGCTGATGGGCCGTTGCTTTTCAGACATGATTTATTCATTGCCTTTTCAGGGTGGCTGCTACGAGACCGCGACCCGAAAACGTGGTGATTGCCGACTGTTTGCTTACTTTCGCCGCATCAAGGAAGGCGCAAAAATCATGGGGGGCTATTATGTCATGTTTGCCAGCCGCCATTTTCCGCCGCAAAAGCTGCTGGTCGACTCATTAGCCACTAAGAATCCAGGCTTCAGTCGCAGTTATCTGCAAAGCCCGCCGGTTGACCCTGGCCAGGTCAGGTGGCGGGGTCGGCAACTTCAGATTGAGGCATCGTTGCCAGCTGAGCTGATCGGCTACAACTCGCTTTTCACCCGGCCGGTCAAACTGCCGGCCGGCCTTCTGATCTCACTTGATGTTTCAGGCATACTTGAAGATTCGGCCGCCCTCAACCGTCGGTTGAGGGCGGGCCAGCATTTGTTGCTGCTGCTCTGCCTGTTTATTTCTGCCTATTTTGTTTTATTCGGGTTTCCGGGTGGCATGCGATTGCGGTTGCGCATGTTGCTCGCGATCAGCTTGGCGGTGGTGATGCCTTACACGATTCTTGGCCATGTTTCCCAGCGCTTGTTCGAGCGCATAGAAAGTCTCGGGCGTTTCGAAATTCGTACCGACGCCGAAAGCCAGCTGCAGAAACTGCGCAGTTATTACAATGACCAGCGCCAGCAACACCTTTTGCAAACTTTAAAGATCAAGAACCGTCTGATCGAGATTGTTGACAAGCCTGGCGAAGAGATCATGAATATTCACGCTCACAGTGTTGTGCGGCCAGGTTCGATGGTTGATATTTATCTATTTAGAAATGACGGGGTCACGAGAAGTTTTCGTGATCGTAACCCTGCTGATACAGCTATTGCAAAGCTTGAACAGCTGTTGTCTGTTAAGTTTCTCGAAAACCTGGGCAGTCTCGACAACCAGGCCCCGGCGATCAAAAAATTGCAGCACATGACCAGCGTTGCTGACGGTCTTCTGGCTACCATTCGTCAGGAATACTTTGATTACAATGCCTTGAAGTATGAAGCCAACGAAACTATTGATTTGAACCGTGTTGATGATTTTTCGCGCACTATCTGGTTTTTGATACCAGGTGGCAGCGATGGCTCAGGCACGGTTCGCGCCATGGCTTCGACAAATGTCAGCAATCTTAATTACATAATCTATAACCCTTCAGAATTCGATTCCGGCATTTTTTCGAGTTTTTCGGGCCGGCATCGCCATGATTTTCTCATGGGGCACCGGCGGCATGACGATATGGTGCTGCACTGGTGGCCTGAGCATGTCAGCCCAGACCACGATCTGAAAATTTTGCTCGATAATGCAGCCGCCCAGCGGGTAAGCAGCGGCGACCTCACTGGCGCCGCCGGTTATTACCGTTACGAAAAGAAACTTTTCAGTGACCGGGAAGCCATTGTCTATGCAGGTATTTCGAGCAGTTCGCCTGATTTAATGGTGGCATTGCTCGCCTGGTTGTTTCCATTTCTGTTGCTGATTTTTGCCCTGACTTCGCTCTTGCTTTTTGCTGACGCTCTCGAAGCGCTTTTTATCAACCCGGTCAGTGGTATAGCCCTTGGGGCGGCTGCGGTTGCCGCCGGCGACTACCAGCAGCGACTGGTGCTCGAAAAAACTGATGAGTTCTCGCAACTTGCCGACGCCTTCAACGATATGACCGCTGGCCTTGCCCAACGCGAAAAAATGCGGCGCTTTGTTTCCGAAAACCTTTATGAGCGCCTTGGTGTGACCACCGGTCTCAGCGAAATGCGTTCGGTGCAGGCTTCTCGCCTTACCATGCTCGCTGCTGATATTCGCAATTTTACGAGTCTTAGCGAGCAGCATGACCCGCAGCAGGTTGTCAGCCTGCTCAACGATTATTTCACCTCCATGGAAACCGCCATTAAAAACCATGGCGGCGTTATTGAGCGCTTTGTGGGCGATGCAGTGATGGCGGTGTTTTATGCCGGCGGCGAAAAGCCGGCCGAGGCCTGCGCAGCCGAAGCCGCTCTCGAAATGCGACTGCGTCTTGCTTCTCTTAACTGTGAACGGCTGAGTCGCGGTCTTTTTACCATTGAGAATGGTATCGGTATTGCTACTGGCTCAGCTATTTCGGGCATCGCCGGCCGCGAAGGTGGCCGCATGGTTTTTGCGGTTCTCGGCGATGTTGCAAAGCGGGCCGAATCGTTAGAAAGTCTTACAAAGACTGTGGCTTCGAAGGTGCTGCTCTGTGCCGAAACCAGGGCCTGCCTTGACAGCGGCTTTTCATTTGGCGTCAGACTGGTCGCCCCTGACGGTGAAGCTTTTGAGCTGTGCGGCACCTCTTCACCGACCGGAGGCCGCGATGCCTGAAAAATACATCAATATCCGGCGCCGTCTGAGCTTGAAATCCCTGACCCTCGCATGGTTCACAGTTTTTGCGATACCGGCGATTCTGCTGCAGGTCAGCCTCAGCTACCTCTTTGATCTGACACTGAACGCGAATCGCCAGGCGGCTGTTTCTACGCTTTCGGGCGAAATGAGCAGTTTCAGGCGTGACCTGCAGGCCGAAACCTTTGTCGAAAAGAAACTTGCTCGTTTTTTTGCCGAAAATCTGCGCCTGCCATACAGTGCGTCAGCAACTGCCGAACAGCTTAAAAAGCAGACTGGCCTCAAAGTAGTGGCGGTTGTTACTCACTCGGCGGCAATCTCCGAGGTTGATTCAACTGTTGCCACTCATCTGCAAAAACTGCTGCCTGCGCTGCCGCGCAATATGCTGCGCCGTTATTTTGTTGCCATTAACCGGCGGCCGGCAATAGTTGCCAGCCAATCGCTTTCGTTGACCGGCGATCAGCGTCGGGCCGCTCATGAAGCCGATACCTTTTTTCGGCGCCAGTTTGGTCTTGTTTCTGAGATGCCTCTGGTGCCAGGGCGGGTCAGTCGGGCAGTTTCGGCAAAGTTTGGCGGGCCTGCCTTCTTTTTCTATCAGCCAATGTTGCCGGTTGCTGGTCAGGAAAAAACTCTGGCGGCCGGGGTGCTGGTGATTTTGCGCGGTGCAGATCTCGATCAACGGCAGATTCTTGCTGAAGCGGCAGGCCGGCAGAGCAGTGGTTGCCGGCGCGGTTTCAGTCGATTGAATATAAATCTTGCTGGTGATCATTACCTGACCCGTAATATTATCACCGATTATCTTGCCGATGCCGCAGGTCAGCATCTGGTATCTACGTTTCCTGACACTGTTCTGGTTGATTTGGTTCAGGGTGGGGGCCTGGTGCCAGTCAATCTCGAAAAAATTCTTGCCCGATTGCCTTTATTGCAGGTTACAGTGCCGATGTCTGAATTGCAGCACCCGTTAGCCAGTCGTGCTTCCCTGATTTTCAGTATGGGGCGACTGCTTGCGATTATTGGTGCGGTGCTCCTGCTGCGGCTCTATTTTTTTGGTATTGACTTCAGAATGAGAATCAGGGCTAAAGTGCTGCTCGGCACGGCAATAATGCTTCTATTGCCCGTGGCCCTGTTGCTCGCCGGCCTGACGACCTGGAATCAGTTCAACCGGGTTTATGGCTGGTATCAGGCTGAAGAGCTGCAAAGGTTGTATTTTAACGAGTTGTATGAGGGATTTTCCCATTATCTTGCGGCTCTGCAAAAACATACTCTACGGGTCGTCGCTTCGCTGAGCAGATTTCGCGGCCGTGATTTTGCCACATACGAACGCATTCTCGAAAAGGGCCTCGAAAACACGGTGGCTTCTGACCTGTTCTTTGATCTCGACGGTGGCCAGCGCCTGCATGTCAGGTCAAAAAAGCATTTCAGGCCCATTGCGCCCGAAGAAGAGTCGGGCCGGCGTCTGATTGCCTCGTCGATTCTCAACGGCTTTGACCGTCATGGCAATTTTGCATTGAATCAGTCGCGCGGCAGGCAAAGAGACCCAGGCGTCGTCGATTCATCTTTTGTTAATGAGATCGGCAATCGCTGGGGTCGCCCATATAAGATGGCACGCTTGAATACCGGCAATCGTTTTTCGACGGCGTTTGTGTTTAACGACGACAACTACAGTCTGCATGGCCTTCTGTCGTTCAATTATTATGATAACCAGCTGATCAGCGACTATATTCTCAACCATTTCAGACCCTCAGGGAAATTTGCCGGCATTGCCGCGCGGTTTTACGAAGTGGCCAGAGAAGGCGGCAGCTATCGTCTTATCGACCTTGCTGATCGGCAAACCCTGCAAAACCGTAACCTGTATGAAAAAATAGCTCTGGCAGAAGACTTAGAGGGTTTCGTCTGGCGTGATCACGAAAAAAACCTCATGCAGACCCGCTGGTTCAACGATTACCCTCTTGTTATGGTGGTCGGGTCAGAGGTTCTCATGGGTGGTTCGGCTGCCTGGGTCTTGCCTGGTATGCTTTGCGGTTATGGGCTGCTGCTGATGATTTTCGTTTATCTGGTATTTGAATTGATTTATCTGCGGCCAGTGCGTGAATTTATCAGGGTAACTGGCGAAGTTGGCCGCGGTAATCTGCAGGTCGGGGTGCAGCTACTCGCCAGCGATGAGTTCGGCGATCTCAAAACGGTTTTTACCGGCATGATCCAGGGGCTTGAGCAGCGGCGCAAACTTGTGCATTTTGTTTCTCAGGAAGTTTTGACGGCCGTTGCCAGCGATTCAGATGCAGAAATGGCTCCGGGTGGAGTCAGGGTCGCAGCTACGGTAGTGTTCATGCAGCTAAACACTGATTTATCGCCTGATCTGGTGTCGCCTGAAACGCGGTTCGCTGTTCTCGGCCAGTATATTGGCGAAGCCGATCAGATTGTGCGTGCCAGCGGTGGCGTAATTGATAAAGTAATTGAAAACACATTGATGCTGGTATTTCGGGCGGCCACCGCCGGCGACCAGCACCCGCTGGCCGCCTGCCGTGCCGCGCTTGAACTGGCATACGTCATGCGAGATGCCGGGTATCGTGTGCGGGCGGGCATCGCCAGCGGCAACGTGGTTTCGGGTCGCATCGGCTCAAGACTCGGCAAACTCGATTACACGGTAATCGGTGACACGGTCAACCTCGCGGCCAGGCTCAAGGCTGAGGCGGCGAAGGCCGGCACGACAGGTATCATCGTCGCCCCTTCCACGATCAGGGGTCTGCACGGTCAGGGTCGCGTCGCCTTTATCGAACGGGTTGAGATCAAGGGCAAAAGCCGCGAATACCCGCTCTACGAACTTCTAGAACTGCGCTGACCCGAGTCAGCAATGATCGTTGATCTTCTCATGTCACCCATACTTCGCCGGCGGTGGCGATTTAACCCGCTTAACCTTCGGCAGTGGCGGAAACAACCGGCGGCAGTCAATACTCAAACCGGCAAACTGCGCAATCTCAATCTGTGCCTGATCGTCATAAACGTCTTCGCGCCCGAATAACCCGTCTTTTCCAAGCTTGTAAACCCGAATCAGGCGATCGACGGGGTGCACCAGCCAGAATTCGTTTACTCCGGCCTGTTCGTAGATTCGGCGCTTGATGATATTGTCTTTTGATGAAGTTGACGGCGAAATAATCTCGACCACCAGGTCAGGTGCGCCGACGATGCCGCGTTCTTCGATTTTCTTCGGGTCGCAGACCACCATGACATCAGGCTGGATCACTGTAAAAATTTCGTCATTCTTCTTTGCGCTTTTGGTCAGAATTACATCAAAAGGCGCACATACTACTTTGCATGATTTGTTCTCAAAATAATTGGCAAGTTGTCTACCCAGCTCCATTGATATAACTTGATGTGTGAAACTCGGTGAAGTCATATCAAACACTTCACCATCAATAATCTCGTAGCGTTTGTCGTCATCCCAGGTCAGATAATCTGCGTAAGAATATCGCTTCTGGCTTCTCTTGGCCGATCCCGCCATTTAACAAACCTCCGCCCGGCATTTTTTCAATTATACAACACCTCACACAAAGACACCAAGGTGCAAAGAGACCCCAACAGCAACGCTGTTTGGGGTCGGAAACAATACTTGACAAAGCGAACGTAAATGCGTACGCTTTGGTTGTGAGGTGATTTATGACGGTTTTAAATGCAACAGAAGCTCGCGCCAGGCTTTATAGCCTGATAGAGCAGACTAACACTACGCATCAGCCGGTTATCATTACCGGAAAGCGCGGCAATGCGGTTTTGATTTCTGAGCAAGACTGGAATGCTATTGAAGAAACTCTTTATCTTCTGTCTATACCCGGAATGCGTGAATCTATTGTAGCTGGTATGAAAGAGTCTCCGGATGAGTGTTCAGAGAGTCCTGGCTGGTGACCTGGAAACTGCTTTTCACAAAACAGGCACAAAAGGATGCAATGCGGCTCGCTTCAGTTGGTCTGAAAGAAAAAGCTGCAGAATTACTGCAGGTTATAGCTGAAGATCCCTTCAAAACCCCTCTGCCCTGTGAAAAACTTGTTGGTGACCTTTCTGGCGCATACTCCCGCCGCATAAACATAAAGCATCGTCTGGTTTATCAGGTTTATGAAAATGAGCGACTGGTAAAAATTCTTCGACTGTGGACGCACTACGAGTGAGCTGGCGGTTTGATGCCGGCGAACAGTTTCGGGCAGTCGATGGTCAGGCCTGGCAGAGTTGCTACATCTATCATGGCGGTGTGGTCATAGATATCTTCGCGGCCGAACTGGCCGTCTTTGCCGAGTTGGTAGATGCGCACCAGGCGGTCGGCGGGGTGAATCAGCCAGAACTCTTTAACCCCGGCTTTTTCGTAAATTGAGCGTTTGAGAATGTTGTCGCGCGAGGCGGTCGAGGGCGAGATGATTTCGACAACAACGTCTGGGGCGCCGAATACACACTGCTGTGTGATTTTCTTTTCGTCGCAGACAACGAGAATGTCTGGCTGCAGAACCGTAGTGATTTCTTCGGCTTTTTTATTCTGGCGTGCCAGCACCAGATCGAATGGCGCATGCAAAACCCGGCAGGGCTTGTCTTCAAGAAAATTGGCGATCTGTCTGAACAGCTCGCCACTGATCACCTGATGATCCAGGGTTGGACCGGTCATGTCGTAGACATCGCCATCAATTAACTCGTAACGCTTGTCGTCGTTCCACTTCAGATAGTCTGCGTAAGAATACTTTTCGGGCTTTTTGCGTTTGGTGCCGACCATAGGTTGCTCCAGTTTTTTAATCAGGTGGCTTTTTAACTTCTGGGATTCAATAGGGGGAGTATTTAAAAAATTCGGTATTATTCTGGAAAGGCATAAAACGATAGCGGCTCAGCTGCAAAATTTTTCTTTCGAAAATTACTTTGCATTCAGCAATTAATTGCGCCGAGTAGGTGGCAATGATTGTGGTTTTGCTGTTATCTGAATAGTTGTAATAGCGCCCCTGGGACTTGATGAGAAGTATGGCTGTGGTGGCCACTGCTGTCGTGCCGGTGGCCGGGTATGAATTTACTCTGAAAAAATACGGTGGGCTTGCTGACTGAGAGTCCATGGTATAGTTATTGAGCGTTTCATTGAGGAACATCCAGTCTGATGGCACCGAAGCCACGAGAGTTCTGACTTTGGCATTGTTCCAGGTTATTCCTGAAGGTATCTGCACCGGGCCCCAGGTTGAACTGGCGAACGAGGTTATGTAGGTGCGGCTGGCAACCGCGTCGACATTGTTAATGAACATCGAGTTATTGCTCTGGGCGATGGCAATGGCGTAGCTGATGCCCGAAAAAGCAGCGTCCATGGCGCGGTCTGAATTGTCAACCATGCCCTGCACTTCGACTTCTGTCTGCACCATTTTCATGTAGGCAGTAGAAACCGTCATCAGCAGACCGAAAATCAGCATTATCATGATAATGCCGGCCTGACCGGTTTTTTGCGGTGTTTTGCCCATTTTCAGCCTCCTGCCGCCGGGGCAGTCAGAACAATGCTTTCACTGCTGACGATTTCCCTGTCAAGAATATCGACGGCCTCTTCATCAGTACGTATCTGCAGGCTTATTTTGAGGGTCCAAGTTGAGATTCTCTCAACCTGAAACAGGCTGACGTTTCTTGCCATTCTGGTGTTCCATATCAGCTCTTTGGCAGCGTCACCGCCGCCTATAAGCCTTTGCAGCACCATTTTTGAGTCTGGGACTCCTAGTTTAAACTCTTCTTTGTTGCCGGAAATCACCATATAGTAGCCAAGAACATTGCCTACGGTTACTGAGGTGGAGGCCTGAGGATTCTTAATATTTACGGCTTTCATAAGATCCTGTTTTATCAGGTCGAATGCCATTCTTGAATAATTTTTCGCCGCGATCTTGGTCTGGCCTTTCTGCCAGACAAGCGATCCATACTGGATATAAGCAATTACCGAAACCAGCATCATAGTCATGACAATGGTTGCAGTCAGAACTTCTACCAGCGAAAATGCTTTTCTGTTGTTTTTGTATTTTTTTACCATAGGACATCCCCAGGCTGATCTCCGTCATCATCGACTGCATAGGATTCTGAAGACAATACTCCAACTGCATTTAGATATACTCTTATTCTTGAACTGCCATATTCAAACAGAATGTAGCATTCCGGAAGGAGCTTTTTGTTTGTTTCACTGATTCCTGTGCTGTCGTGGGTTACCAGATAGCCATCAGGCCAGAAATATATGACCCTTGGAGTGAGATAAACGTCTCGGGTAACTGTGACGCCCGGGTCTATTTCGACTTCTTCGCTTTCCAGGACACTTTCCCAGTTTAAGCTGTCATATCCTTCCTCAGTCACCACAGTGCTTAAATTTGGTGGTGTGCCGCCTTCAAAATAACCAATATGCATCTGAATCTTGTATGTGTCGCCGCCCGGTGAAAAAATCATGCGATGCAGCGCCTGTTCCTGCATTGCCCGGTATTTGGCCATGCGAATGTTTTGCACCATTACCTCGGCCACCGCTTTAATACGTTCAGAAGAATAAAAATTGGCCGCGCCCGGCAGCACAATGCTGCTGACCACAGCAATAATCGCCATCGTCACCATGATTTCCATCATGGTGAACCCAACTCTACATCTTTTTAC
>DAOPYA010000099.1:0-15779 GCA_035352635.1 Candidatus Rifleibacterium sp. | reverse complement strand
TCTTCTTTTCTCGGTGATGATTGCAAAATTGGCTTTGGCTTCGGTATCTTTGATCTTTTCAACAGTCGCCGAGACTGACGCCAGTCTTGATGCAACTTCCTGGTTCTCGGGAAAATTGAGCGAGGCTTCTTCGAGCTTCTCAAGAGCTTCTTCAAAAGTCTTCGATTCTATCAGAGAATCTATGCTTCTTAGAGCCTTTTTTAAGGAGGCTTCCTTCTCGACCTTATCAATCATCTCAAGTATTTCGCCAGACCTGGCACCGGGAACCTTGCTGGCCGTCTGAAGTAACTCAAGGGCTTTGTCGTAGTTTCCTTGTTTTGAAAACTCCATTGCCTGTTCAACAAGTTTGCGGGCGTTTTCTTCTGCCTTGTTTTTTAATTCGCGCTCAATCGTGTACATTTCTTCGTTATGATTCTTGATCTTTCTGGCATGCTTGAGGAAGTTGTCAGTGGTAGCAAAATCTCCATCGCGATACCAGGTTCTCGCAACGATAACCAGAGCTGATTGCAGATTTTTGTCGTCTCCCTGTTCGAACGCCAGACCGTTTGCCTTGACGATCAGATCGCCCTCTTTTTTTATTTTGTCGTATTCTCCGGACTTCCACCATTGTTCTAGCAGGGTCAGCCAGATTTTGGTGCCGGCAGGGTAGGCCAGGCAGGCTTTATGCAAAAAACCAGTCATCTCAGAACTTTGCCCTTTTGCCTGGGATGCCTTGGCAAAGGCAATGTAAAGGGCTCCCAGGGTTTTTTGGACCTCAAGGTCGCCGGGGTTAAGCTGGTTGGCCTTGACCAGATACTTTTCCGCTTCGGCTTCCTTCTTTGTTTTCATCAAGGCTCGCCCGGCCAGGAACCATGGTTCCCAGTTGTCGGGTTCGACTTCAATGGCCTGCCTGAGAAGCTGCAGTGCTTCATCGTATTGAAAAAGGTTAAGGTGATCCCTGGCTTTTTTTGTGAGGGGTTCAGAGGCGCCTATCTGTTTTTGTGCCAACAAGCTTATAATGCTGCCGGAAAACAGCAGCAGAATAATTATAAATTGTTTGAATACTCGCGCTCTGAACATTGATTTGAAAACAAGAATAAACTTTTTTGTGCCTTAAAGCAATAAAATTGACGCTTGAAGTGGCGAATGGTCGAGAAAAATCTAAAGACCATCCAAAAAGTGGCCTTGGTAACTTTCTTAACTCCGGGGGAAATATTCGTTGACTTGCTGTGCCCCCTTGAATATAATACGTTTCTACTTTGGTCGACCTCAGCAAGGGAGTTTCTGTAAATGAAGAGTAAACATAATGTCACAATCATTGTAGTATTAGCGGTATTGCTGTTTTCAGTGTTTTACACGCTGCCTTCTACAAAGATATGGGAAAACGCTTTTGGCGTTATTGCGCCTGATGAACAGGTTGGGGTTCCTGCTCGCCTGCTTGAATATTCAGCTGGCGAAGATGGAAAGTCAGCTCTTGTTAAAATTCAGGTCGATAAAATGGCCGAAATTTTTAACAGAGCCAAAAACGCCGCGAAACCCGACGACGTTCTTAACAACGTTGCCGAAATGATTCGCAAAACCCTTGTTGACGCTGGCTTCGAAGCCAGGGTTATTAATCCTGACTATGAAAACGGCAACGCATCAATCAGAGTTGCTGGCAAAACTGTTGATGAATTGAAGGCCGGCATGGCTTCTTCCAAGCTCTACGCCAGACTGCCACTTTTCCTGACCTCACTGTTCCCGGGCAAAAAAATCACCCTGGGTCTTGACCTTAAGGGCGGTATCGACCTCGTTTATCAGGTCGATCTCAACTCAATCCAGGAAAGCGACAGTATCGCTGATGCCGTTAAACGCTCAGTTGAAATTATCAGAAACCGTATCGACATGTATGGTATTGCTGAACCCAGCATCAAAGCACAGGAAGGCAACCGTATCAGAATTCAGCTCCCCGGCGTTAAAGACCCCGAAAGAGTCAAACAGCTGATTCAGAATACTGCCATGCTCCAGTTCCATATTGTTATCGATCAGGCTCTCACTGCCGCTCAACTTGAACCGATCAATCCCACCAGTGAAATCGTCATCATGAAACCTGCCAGTCCACAGCAGCAGGCCATGTGGTTTAAGCTCAATAAAAAAGCTGATGTCACCGGTCGTGACCTCAAGTTCGCCAAAGTCGCCTTTGACGATATGGGCGCACCGATCGTTCACCTTGAATTTAACGCCGAAGGCGCTGCAAAATTTGCCCAGGTAACTGGCACCCATATCGGTGAACAACTGGCTATCGTTCTTGATAACAAAGTTCACAGTGCTCCGGTAATTCAGTCACGCATTACTGGTGGCATGGCCCAGATTACCGGGCGCTTCTCGTTTGAAGAAGCCCAGAATCTTGCCATCGTTCTGAGAGCCGGTGCTCTTCCTGCAAGTCTGATTGCTCTTGAAAGCCGTGTAGTCGGCCCGACCCTCGGCCAGCAATCAATTAACTCTGGTTGGTCTGCCGGTGTTATTGGTGCGTTGCTTGTCGTCATGTATATGGCGGTTTTCTACAAGATGTCTGGCGTTTTCGCCGATCTGGCTGTTCTCTTCAACACCCTGATCATTTTCGCAGTTCTGGTTTTCTTCGGCGGAACCCTGACTCTGCCGGGTATCGCCGGTCTTATTCTCACGGTTGGCATGGCTGTTGACGCCAATGTCATTATCTTCGAGAGAATCAAGGAAGAATTCAGATCTGGCAAGACGGTTAAGGCAGCAATCAATGCTGGCTTTGATCGCGCTCTGGCCTGCATCATCGACTCAAACGTTACAACGCTGCTGACCGTAGCTATTCTCTACGCCTTTGGCTCCGGCCCGATACGCGGCTTTGCCACAACCCTCGGCATTGGTCTGATCGCCAACGTTTTTACCGCAATTGTATGTGTCAAACTAGCCCTTGATATGTATTACAGCGGCCCGAATGCCAAAACTCTGAGCATCTGAGATAGAGAAAGGTCAATATTATGAACGTCCAGATAATGAAGAATAGATATACATTCTATTATGTTTCCGGCCTGATGGTTATTATTTCGATCATGATTTTGTTTGCCAAGGGCCTTAACTACGGTATCGACTTTAAAGGTGGCAGCATCATTCACGTGCGTTTTGACAACGAGTCCAGCGAAAACCAGATTCGTGAGCACTTCAAAAAAATCGAAAAAGACCGTGGTCTTTACTTTACCTCTGAACAACTGATTATTCAGTCCGTTTCCGGTGGTCAGGGTCGTGAATTCATCGTCCAATACCCTGCTGCCCCCGTTGACAGCGCAAAAACAGCTGAAGTTCACGATCAGATTCTTAAAGATCTCAAGGCAATCGCACCATTTTCTGACGAAGCCCTTGAAGTTTCCAATGTTGGCCCCACGATTGGCGACGAAATGAAAAACCAGGGTGTCTGGGCAGCAATACTCTCGGTAATTGGTATTCTGCTTTATCTGGCCTATCGTTTTGAATTTCAATCAGCTTCTGGCACCATCGTCGCAGTCGTTCATGATCTGTTCATCACCCTGGGCTTTATTTCCATCATCGGAATTGAATTCGACGTAACCGTTCTGGCAGCTATTCTGACTCTCCTTGGTTACTCGGTTAACGACTCGATCGTTGTTCTTGACCGCATTCGCGAAAATCGCAAAATTTCCAAAGAAAGCAGTTTCATGGTTATCGTTAATGATTCAATCAACCAGACCTTTGGCCGAACCATTAATACTTCATTGACCACACTGCTGGCGCTCTTCTCGCTCCTCATGGTCGGTGGCGCTTCAATCCAGGGATTTGCATCGACTCTAACCTTCGGCGTTATAGTTGGTACTTATTCATCTATCTTTATTGCCAGTCCGGTAATGTTTGAAATGACTGGTGATAAGCAGCACGCCCACAGTAAAAACTGATTTTTGTCTGCAAACAAAAGGCGCCCTCGAGGCGCCTTTTTTGCTGGAGGGAAAATGAAAGCTGTTGTTCAAAGAGTTAATAGAGCTGATCTGCGTGTCGATGGTCGCGAGATTGCCAGTATTGAAGCCGGCCTTGTTTGTTATCTTGGTGTGGGCCGCGGCGACAATCAGGCTGATATGCTCTGGCTAGCCCGTAAAATCGCCGGTCTCAGAGTGTTTCCCGACCAGGATGGCAAAATGAATCTTTCTGTTAAGGATTGTGGCGGTGAAATTCTGGTGGTCTCGCAATTCACTCTGTATGGAGACATCAGAAATGGCTTCAGGCCAAGCTTTATAACCGCAGAACTGCCAGAACCTGCTGAAAAAATGTATATCAGTTTCTGCTCTGAACTCGAAACGCTTGGCGTCAAAAAAGTTACAAAGGGCGTATTCGGTGCCGATATGCTGATAACCCAGGAAAATCAAGGCCCGGTCACCATTATTCTCGACACCGCTGATCGGAATCAATGAACCGCAACGGAGTTTCTTCTTTGATTTCAGCCTGATTCGATAATTGCCAGGCTATTTGAATAATTTGCTTTTGACGCTCTTCAGGTATTCCAGGCTTTTGTTCTCAGCCGGGTTGGCACCGATCTTTTTTAATTTCTCGGTCATCATTTCTTCTATGCGCTCAAAAGTTGCCTGATCAAGAAGCATGCGAGTTGGTTTTATAGAATAGGTAAATGCGATATTAATCAAAAAATCGCGATCAAATTCTTCAAGGCCCTTTTGCAGGCGGATATGCTCAAGAACTTCAAAATCCGTTTTTGACATGTTGAAAAAAGGATCATTCTGTGCCTTTTTCTTTTTTACATCATAAAGAAGCAATCCGATGCTGATCAACAGAGCCGGCAGAATCAATAAAAGAAATATTTCCGTGCTTGAATTGCTCTTGCTGAAAAATTCGTCAAGAGCCTGCAGAAATTCGCGCCCGGTGATTTTCATCGCTAAAGCACCTTATAGCTTAGTTCTGCCACCAATTTTTTGATTTTGGGCGAGGGATCCTTGCGCAACATTGGCATATACTGCGACAGCATCTGCGGATTTATCCTTGAAATAGCTCTGATGGCATTGAATCGCAGCATTTCGTTGCGGTCGTTTAAATACGGAAAAATGAAATTGAGATAATTCGGATCTTTGATTTCACCCATCGCCCAAAGTGCACTGGCACGCATGTTTGCATCGTGGTGCGTCAACATTTTTTGAATGATCGGCACAATGTTGAAGTTCCCGATTTTTCGGATGCCAACCAGGGCATTGGCGCGAATCCGGTTGTTGTTATCTTCGAGAAAGGGCAGCAGTATTTGAATCGCCTGCCGATCGCCAAGTGTGGCAATTGCTTCGATGGTATTGGCACGAACCCTCGGATCAGGGTCGTTAAAGAAGCTTATTAACTGCTTGATCAGCTTGTTATCGCCGATTACTCCAAGGGTTTTAACAATGGCAGCCCTGACCAGCTTCGAAGGGTCTTTCATGGCTGCAAGCAGAGCATCTTTGCATTTTTCATCAATCTGAATGTTTTCAAGAAGCAATGCTGCTTGCAGCCTTGTTTGTGGGTCAAGAGAAGATAAATCATCGATTACCTGGTCGGTAAAATTCTGATCGATTTTTTGAATAACCTTGCCGGCCAGTTTGCGAACTTCCGGGGTGAGGCGGGCAAAGTTCGCTTTGTAGCGCTCTTTGGTCAGGGTGGCTATTTCTCCGAGGGCAAAATTCCGCAGTTTTTCAGAATTGCTGTTGATAAAGCGCACCAGATTTGGTGCAAACTGGTCAGAAGGCAAAACTTCTTTTAGAAGTTTGAGGGAAAAGAATGCCACTGATTCATCAGGATCATGCAACGCTTCAACCAGAAAGTTCTGAATCTGAGCGAAATGTTGATCGTTAAGGCATTTTAATGCGGTCAACCGCACCTGGGGCGCCGGGTCTTTGCTTGATGATTTTAATAGTTCAACAAGACCATTCATCTTGCATTCGCTGGCAAATTCAATTGCAGCAACCCTGACATCCGGGTCGGGGTCTTTGAGAAATTTTTCGATGGCAATATTGCGATTGCGTGCTACCAGATTGCGCTTAAAGGTCTCGCGATCTTCAAGGTCAGGGAAACTGTTGGCCAGTTTCAAAACAAGACGCCACAGACTGTCGTCATTGTTGCCCTGAAGGGCCGTCAACATCAACGAACCAAATGATGAGTCGCTTTCGATCAGCCAGTGAAAAAGATTAAAAATCTCATCAAAGGGCCACTCTTTAAGAAAAAAGAAGGTTTCATGAAAGTTCTTCTGCAAAAGATCTTTTATGAAAGGCCTGATCAGAGAGTGACGGTTCTGGGTCATAGCATAAAACAGGCGCCGCGAATTTTTTCGCTGGTCATCGGCGAGATCCCCGCGATCACGCATCAAATCTGAAATACGCTTTTCCCAACTGTCATATAGGCCTGCAAGCGCCATTTTGTTCGGCTCATTTTTGTCGTTCAGACGCTCCCAGGTTCTCTTTATCAGGCTGGTAAGGGCATTTAGAACTTGATTTCTGATGTCTGCTGAAGCATCTTTGAGCAGATCAAGGCCCTTCTCAAAACAATACGGATCAATCTTCTTTAGAAGATCGGGCAGTACCTTCAGGCGAAAACGCGTGTCATGCACATCACAGACAAAGTCGAGAATCTCTTCTTTTGCATCTTCAAACCTGGCGATCAAAACCTGCTCGCTCAGATTATGCAGGCCTTCAAAATGACCATGGCGAATTTGTTCCATAAAATGCGGAATCAGATCCTTCACAGAATAATCGAGAAGAATATGGGCAATCTTTTCACGGCGTGATTGTGATGCTTTAGGGTAAAATTCGAGATACAGCGGCACAAAATCAGGGCGGTTGAACTTTATCAGAGTGTCAAAATAAAACTCTTTTATCAGTATATCAGGCTGTTCAAAATTTGACCTGATTGTCGTGAACATATCGAGTTCTTCCATGATTGACACAATTTCGAAATATAGTGAAGAATTGCGATCGGAAGGCAGGGCGCGTAAAAGGGCACCCATCGCATCATTGCCGAACTCTTCAATGATGATCTGCTGTACCTTCTGCTTTATGCCAGGGTCGCTATCGGTAAGACATGTGATCATTATATCCAGGCTTTCCTGGTTTTTCAGGGCAGAAATGGCCTGCAAGGCGCTTTCTCGCAGTCTCGTGTCGCTGCCTTTAAGAAGTGCCTTGAAAACCGGCAGCGCTTCATCGATTCCCCGTTGGCCGGCCACATCAATCAGCGGCAGAATAACGTCATTCGAAGAAATATTGAAAGCTTCGAGGGCCGCAAGCACCAGTCGGTCTGTTTGTGGGGAAGTGTGGGCAATCAGCCCATGAAACGCAGCTTCACGGACTTTAGCATCGCTATTTTCCAGGTCTTTAATGAGCAACTCTGGATCTTTTTTGCTTCCAAATGGCCAGATCATTGGTTGGGGGCTGGTGGTTTGGCTGAAAGAACCGCCATTACCTCCTTGCGAACGTTTTCGTCAGGGTCGAAGCGTAAAGGCCTGATGTAAGGGGCCAGCATAAAAGGGTTAACTATTTTGCCGAGGGCTTTAATAATATTTCTGCGCACATCTGGTTCAGGGTCACGTATTGCCTGAATCAGAATCGGAAAAAATCGGCTGTCTTTAAGCTCGCCAAGCGCAAAGGCGGCTGAAGCACGCATCCATTTGTCAGGGTGGCGCATCATTTCGATAACTGCTTCATAAATCTGGTAGTAACCAAGCTTCCAGAGGCTGATGATTGAATTGGCCCTGACGCGGTTGTTGTCATCATAAAGACAGGGAAGAATCTCTTCGGCAAGTGAAATATCGCCAACTTCGGCCATCGCTTCAACCGCATTGGCTCTGACCCGGTCGTCCTGGTCTCTCAGAAAACCTACCAGCATGCCTGCAACTGAAGGCCCGCCGATCTTGCCGAGACCCATGATGACGACTGACCTTACGTGTGGGTCTGGGTCCTGGATTGCGACAATCAGATGTGTTTTCAATTCAGGGGGAATATGGTCGCAAAGAACTTCGAGAATCTTCGCTGACAAAACGCGGGTTCTCTGGTCTGATGCCGAAAGATCGCGGGTTATATCTTCCATGAAAGTTGAATCCATCTTTATTAACGACTGCCCAATTGCCTTGCGCGTCTCTTCACTCATCTTGTCGAAGCCGGTCATATATTTGCGACGGGTAACGAACGCGATGGCTTTATGCCCAGCCTGCTTGATATCTGGTATATTTGAGGCCAGAAGCTTGGTCAGGCTGTTGATTATCATCGGGTGATCGCGGTCTTTCAACCGCTCAATGGTCTGCAAGACAATGCTGCTGTCTGAATCTTTGAGAAAATTAAGCAGCATTTCCGTGCCGGCGTTATTCTGAAAATGCTTTAAATCAAGAATCTTTAGAATAGTCAGGCGCACTGAATAGTCAGGGTCGCGGAGTTTGGTTTCGAGAATCTGCAGAGCATTCTGCGAGCCTGATTCACCCAGAATTGTCAAAATTCTTGACCGAAGGGTTGGATCCTGGTGGTAGAGAACCTCAGTTACGAAACGTTGTAATCTTGGATCCATCATCAGGGTGATGATTTCAGCCTGAACCGCGGGGGGAACCTGCATGAAATGTTCGAGCAGCAGCGTATTCAGGGTCTCAATGATGTAGTTTTCGGTGGGGTCGCCAAGAATTTTCAGCGCGGTCCGGCCAGTTTCGATTTCTTTGTAGCAACAGGCGTCAATAAGCAGTTGCTTGCGTAATACCGGATCAAAACCCTTTAAAAAGCTCTTAAGGTAGTTTTCGTTGTAACGATATATCTTGGGAAAATTTCTCAGAATGACGTCCTGCTCGTATTTCCCGAGGCGAAGCAGACATTCGGTCATCAGTTTGATACTCTGAAAAAACCTGTCATTCAGATTTTCTTCAAGGGGCGTGGTGAAATACTTCAGCTGCGCCTGTATTTCAGGGGTTTTGCGCTGCGCAGGATCCATTTTTTCGAGTTCTTCGCAATAGTCTTTAACGATCTTGCCGATAGTGTCTGCGACCGTTGGCGGAATCGATTTGAATGGATCAAGAAGATAGGGAAAGAGATACTGATATGACATCGGGTCAGAAAGCTGTTCCATAAGCTTCAGGGTGTGCTGTCTGAACCCTTCGCTCTTTTTGCCGAGACCGTCGAAAACTTTTTCGAAAAAGAGCTTGCCATGCAATTGCAGGCATTTGAACACCGGGTAACGCATGTTGGGGGCTATGGCCGGTAACTCTTTGATGCACAAATCAAGAAATTCAGGGCTTTTGATCTTGTCAACGTGCTTCGAAAATTCGACCTGCAAAATCCTCTTCTCATCCTTTTTGGCTTCAACAACCTCTTCTTTCATGATATCCATGAAAATCGGATAGGTTTTGGGGTTCTGCAGCCTGACAATTTCATCAAGAAAAAGGATCTGCTCTTTAACGCTGTAGCCGTTCCACTTTTCAAGGAGTTTCTTGAGAATGCCAGACTTTTCGATGCCATGTTGAATTGTCTTGTGAATGTCAGCGTCAAGCGTGTTGCTGAGAGTCTCGGTGACCGCCTTGATGTTTTCTTCGGTTATGCCGACCAGAACTTCTTTGAAGGTTTCCCGGAGCAGTGTGTCAGGGTGTCTTATCAGATCAAGCACAACCCTGAGGTCTTCTTCGTTGAGATTGTCTTTGTAGTCGACAAAGACCTCAAGAATCTTCATGCGGGTTTCGAGAGAATCAATTTCTTCGAATTTATCATGCAGATACTCGACGAGACCATGATTCATGCTTGAGACAAAATCGCTCTTGGCACGATCTGAAACCCTTTTGTCTTTTTGCAAAAGGCGTTCAAAGGCCTCGTCAGGATCAGAAATTTTTCGCGAAAACCAACCCATGCTTTAGTGAATCCTTGCAAGGAATAGATACTGCTCTCATTATCGGCCGATGCATTGAATAACCGAATAGCTATTCATCTTGACCGGAATGCACATCTTGGCGATTAATACTAAATAAATACAATTTTTAAAGCTTATTTACAAGTTTTATAAACTTTGCTATAGTCATGAAAATCAACATCATTAAGCGAGGGTTCAAACAAGTGTGGTTCATTAGAAAAATGTTTTGGATGATTACTCTGCCGTTCATAGCGCTTACCGGCGTTCTGATGTTTGCGTTTCCCGAAGAAATGAAAGAATTCAAAAAAGACATGATCGACATGCTTGAGAATTCATGGTTGCGCTGGCTGGGCTTTGTTATGTTTGTCGGCGCCATGGTGCATGTTGCCAGGATTTTTGACGGCCAGCACACTCTGGTCAGACTTACTGATCCGAATAAATAACATGAACCGAACCTGGCTTATTCCCAGGCGGTAACTTCGACCCTGAATGACTTCGACCCTGGTGGCGGGCTTTTAAAGGGTACTTCGAAGAGAGAGCTTTCGTTGGGTAACAGACCTTTGTCGAAACTTCGCAAGGTTCCTGTTTCGCTTCGCAGCTCTCTTTTGTTTTCATCGAGAAGTCGCACTGTCAACTGTATTTTTTGTCGCAGACCACGCGACAGATTCTGCAATGACCCAACCACATACAGGGTATCGAGCTCAAGATAACTGTCGATACGATTGATCGAGAAGACCGGTTCGATATCGCGTTCAATCGAGGGGTTCAGCTTTTCTTTGCGCTTGCGGGCGACGTATTCTGAGACGGCGCTGTCATCATAGGCTGACCAGAGAGATAAATTCATTGGCTCAAGTCTTAAAGCCGTTCTATATGCTTCTTTGGCCTCGGAATATCGACCATCAACCAGCATCTTGTCTCCAGTCTCAACAAATTTGAGGGCCGGGCTGTCGGTGGCCAGACCGGTGACCGCTGATGCCCTCGGAATAAGCATTTCACTGGCTGAATTGCCAGGGTCGGCAGGGGAGGGGAATGTTTTTCGCCCTGGGTTTTCGGGCAGAGACTGGGCTCCGGCCTCAAGGGCTGCGAAAATGATAAAAGCGGCAACGGCACTTTTCTGAATGCGCATCGGGTCCTCCTCGGCCAAGTCGTCAGGCCGACAATTTGCGGGCAAAGGCTTCAAGAATCAGGGTATAAAAATTTTCGAAGCCGAAGAGCAGCATGCCTTCACGAAGCATGGCATAGGCGGCAAGTCCTGCCTCGTTTTCGTTCTCGGTGAACATGCCAAGCAGAGTGTCGCGATCCACGGTCATGCTGGTTGCGCGAATGTTGCTTCCAGGCGCCAATAAGGCGGTTATGGAGTTTTCGACTCGCTGTTCGTCAAAATCATCAGACGCTTTAATGTAAAAAAAATCAAGGGTAGCTGTTGATGGAAAATCACTACCCATGCCGGGGAGTGAAACATCAGCCATGGATGAGCCGAGAGTGGTCTTGTTATTTTCGCTACTGTCGGCTGCCACGGTCAGCAGGTCTGGTGCCAGGATTATCGCGGCGTAAAGACTGTCGCGGGCGTTATCAAGTACTACCCGCCGGATCTTTTTTAACAGATCACCCGCAGCAAAATTTCTTTTGATAAAATGATCTGTTGTCTGCGCGGCGCCAAGCGCCAGTAAGCTGGCGGTCATTGGGTTATCGGGGTTCAGGGCGCATAATTTGGCTTTGCCCTGGGGCAAAATCTGAACGATGCCGGATTCATGCAGCAGATGAACCCGATTGTATGCAGTTCCATACGGAAGTTTAAGTTTGCGGGAAATCTGATGAATAGACAGCACGCCATCAGGCGTGTCCATGAAGGCGCGGGTGATTTCTATATTGGTTTGCATGCGGGGATTATACTATATTTGTCTGACATTATCAATTTATTGAGAGTTAATTGCAAAAAAAATTAATAAAGTCTTGACTCATGCTATTCTGGGTGGTATAATCCGGAACCATTTCGCGAATGGTACATAAATTGCTAAGTTTTCGGAGACCGGCCGGCATTGTTAGTATTAACAACTAAAAATATTTTAATTTCCAGAAAACTGTGTTCCGGTTCTTATTTCGACGTACTAAAATGCGGGTGTTCCCAAGTTGATTGAGAATGCCCGCTTTTCCATTTAGTTTTGTTGTCAGCGCAGCAGAACATGTAACTAATCTAAGGAGCAAGGCAGAATTATGGTGACAAAGCAACAGCCTGTAGCCAAAAAGTTTCTGATGGCGAGAGATCGGCTATTCGACAATATTCCGAATCTCATCGACATCCAGCTCAAATCTTTCGAATGGTTTCTGCAAGCCGGAAGAGACCCGGGCAAAAGAGATAAACAGGGGCTGGAAGAAGTTTTCAGAGAAGTTTTTCCGATTCAGGACTACGTAGGAAATCTCTGCCTTGAATACAATGATTACAGCCTCGGTCTGCCGATGTGTAAGAATTGTCCGCAGCTCAAGTTGCGCAAAAAGTGCCTGTTCGACGACTGCAGTTTCGTCGAAAAAGAATGCGAAATCGCCTTTATTGGTGAAACACCATTTCGGGTTAAGCACAGCCCAGACCAGTGCCGCAAACGCGATCTGACCTATTCAATTCCTTTGAATATCAGGGTTCAGCTGATAATGCAGCAGACCGGTGAAGTCAAGGAACAGGAAATTTTCCTGGTTAACCTGCCTTGTATGACTGATCGCGGCACCTTTATCATCAACGGTGCTGAACGCGTTGTCGTCAGCCAGTTGCACCGATCACCCGGCGTTTATTACAGTTTCAACCGCGCCAAAAAAATGTATTCTGCCAAAATTGTTCCTTACCGCGGCGCCTGGATGGAATTCGAACTCGACCTGATGAAAGACGCTGTTTTCGTCAGACTTGATCGTAAGCGCAAAATCCCGATAACCACTTTCCTGCGCTCACTTGGCTACGCTGAAGATGAAAAAATTCTTGAACTGTTCGATAACAATGAAACTATTGCCAGTTCGCTGAAATTCGACAAACAGGCTGTTAGCGCTTCTGCAGGCCAGGATAAAGTTAATCACGCCGTTACTGATGCGCTCAAAGCCATTTTCAGCAAGTTGCGCCAGGGCGACCTTTTCGTCGAAGAAAATGCCCGCGGCCTTATCAAAAGTCTGTTCTTCGATCCGAAAAAATATGACCTCGGCGATGTCGGCCGCTACAAGCTTGACAAAAAACTGCGCCTGATTGACCGCCTCTCTGAGCAGATAGCTTTCAAAGACATTATCAATCCGGCTACCAAAGAACTGATGGTTGAAGGTTCAAAACGTATCAAAAAGAGCATTGCTGCTCAGCTCGAAGCGTTGCAGGTTCCCTCGTTTATCCGCATCGGCGAAGATAATCGCGGTTACCGCATTATGTTCAACCCCTCATGTTCAGAAGTCAAACTCTCTGATGTCGAACTCGGCATCACCGACCTGGTTGGTCGCACCTCCTGGGAATCCATCACCGACACCAAAACCGGCGAGATTCTTGTTGAACAGGGCGCCGAGATTTTTGACGACACTTTCAACCGCATCAAGGAACTTGGCCTCGAAACCGTCAAGGTCAAAAAAGACCGGGTTCTTTGCATCGAAGACATCGTCGGTGTCATCAGATACCTGATTGATCTTTCGAATGGCATCGGCCGCCTTGATGATATCGATCATCTTTCCAACCGCCGTATCCGCAGATGCGGAGAATTGCTGCAGAATCAGTTCCGCATCTCTCTCTCCCGCATGGAACGCGTCATCAAGGAAAGAATGACCATCCACGATCTCGACAGTTATACTCCGCAGCTTCTCATCAATACCCGCCCGGTCTCGGCGGTTGTTGATGAATTCTTCGGCAGTTCTCAGCTCTCACAGTTCATGGATCAAACAAACCCACTTGCCGAACTTACACACAAGCGCAGATTGTCAGCCCTCGGGCCAGGCGGTCTCAAACGCGAACGTGCCGGATTCGAAGTGCGCGACGTTCACCCGACCCACGATGGCCGTATCTGCCCAATTGAAACGCCTGAAGGTCCTAACGCCGGTCTGATCGCCAGCCTTGCTGTTTATGCCCGGGTTGACGAATTTGGCTTCCTGACCACGCCGTTGTGCAAGGTAGATCCAGAAACCGGTATGATCAATTATGGCGAAATGGAATACAAAGACGCCTACGACGAAGACCGCTACAAGGTGGCTCAGCCTGATATCAGCATCAGCGATGATGGCCGGATTACCCAGGATACCGTTCCAGCCAAATACTTCAGCGATGATTATGAATTTGATTACCTGCCAAAGTCAGAAATCGAATATATCAAGTTTTCACCGCTGCAGATGGTCAGTGTCGCATCGGCGCTCATTCCTTTCCTTGAGCACGATGACGCCAACCGCGCCTTGATGGGTACGAACATGCAACGTCAGGCTGTGCCGCTTATTCAGACCGAACCGCCTATGGTTGGTACTGGCCTTGAATCACGTGCCGCCCATGATTCTGGCGCCGTGCTTCTTTCGAGAAGTTCGGGCACCGTCAGCTATGTCGATGCTGAATGCGTTAAGATCAAACGCGCCAGCCGCCGCAAAGATGACGAAAAAATCCAGGTCAACGAAGTTACTTTCCGCAAATTCCAGGGTCGTCGGGTTATGGATACGATCGTTGATGATCTGACTGGCGAAATCATAATTGAAGCCGGTCAGACCCTCGATATAACCTTTCTGTCCCGCATTAAATCAATAACCGATGAATTGCGCCTGCAACAGGAATCAGTAGACGTTTATCGCATGCAGAAATTCATTCGCTCCAACCAGGGAACCTGTATCAACCAGAAACCGATCGTCAAGATTGGCGACAAAGTGAAGCCCGGCACCGTTCTAGCAGATGGTCCAGCTACTTCTTTTGGTGATCTGGCATTGGGCCGCAACGTTCTGGTCGCGTTCATGTCCTGGGAAGGCTACAACTTCGAAGACTCTATTATCCTCTCTGACCGAATGGTCAAAGACGATGTCTTCACTTCAATCCATATTGAAGAATATGAAATTGACGCCCGCGACACCAAGCTGGGGCCCGAAGAAATTACCCGTGATATTCCGAATGTCGGCGAAGAAGCGCTTCGCAATCTCGATGAAAGCGGTATCATCCGCATTGGCGCCGAAGTTGAAGCCGGTGACATTCTGGTCGGCAAGGTAACTCCGAAGGGCGAAACCGAATTGACCGCCGAAGACAAACTTCTGCGTGCCATCTTCGGGGAAAAGGCCCGCGAAGTTCGCAATACTTCACTGACTGTGCCCCACGGCGAAAAAGGCAAGATCGTTGACGTAATGGTCTTCTCGAGAGACAACGGCGATGAACTTCAATATGGCGTTAACAAGCTGGTGCGTGTTTTTGTCGCTCAGAAGCGCAAAATCACCGTTGGCGATAAAATGGCCGGCCGCCATGGTAATAAGGGCGTTATTTCGAGAATCGTTCCGGTCGAAGACATGCCATATCTTGCAGATGGCCGCTCAATCGACATCATCCTGAATCCGCTGGGCGTTCCCTCGCGCATGAACGTTGGTCAGGTTCTCGAAACTCACCTTGGCTGGGCTGCTGAAAAGCAGAACCGCCGATATGCAACTTCGGTTTTCAATAAAGGCCGCATGATTGATGGCAAAGAAATCAAGAACGAAGATTTCGTCATGCAGCAACTCAAAGAATGCAACGACCGTGACCCGCTTAAACTGGTTGACGTTCAGGGCAAAGCAACCCTGTTTGATGGCCGCAGTGGCGAACCATTCCACAAGAAGATCATGGTCGGTATCATTTATATTCTCAAGCTCGCTCATCTTGTAGATGATAAGATGCATGCCCGTTCAACAGGCCCATACAGTCTGGTCACCCAGCAGCCACTTGGCGGCAAGGCCCAGTTCGGTGGTCAGCGCTTCGGGGAAATGGAAGTTTGGGCACTTGA
>DAOPYA010000098.1:0-15787 GCA_035352635.1 Candidatus Rifleibacterium sp. | reverse complement strand
AGTCGTGGTCAGTGACCGCCGCGAAAATGGCGCAGTTGAAAGAACCCTGACCCTGCCGGTGGCGCCGACCCGCGTCAATCAGGCCCCCATCATCGGCGGCATCGAGATTTCGAGCACTCCGGTTTATGGCTACACTGACTACACGCTGACCGTCACCGCCAGTGACCCCGATAACGACCCGATTTACTACCAATGGGTCGGAAGCGGCACTATTCTCGAACCCACCAAAGCCACCACCCCCTGGAAAACCCCGGTAGTGCTTGCCATCGAAAACCGCGAAGTAAGCGTCATGGTCAGCGATATCAAGGGTGCCAGCGCCTTCTACACGGCTACTTTCGCGATCAACCCAACCAGCATCAGGCCACCCGAGGTCACAATTCTGACGCCGCACCTCAATGAGCTTCTGCTAACCGGCAAACCTGTCGCCTTCAACGGCCAGGCGATTGCCACCGGCAACGTCGAAATCAACGAAGCCCGCTTCACCTGGTATGAAAAACTCGAAGGTGGTCAGTACAGCGCTTTAAAAACAGGCCTGAAGGCTTTCAACAAAGCCTACAACACCCCCGGAACCTATACGGTCAAACTCGAAGCTTTCGACAGTCTTTATGTAGTCGGTGAAAATACCGTCACTTTCAGAATCAACGCTACTCCAACCGTGACAATCACCGCCCCCGCTGACAAAGCAATCGCCCAGCTCGGATCTACGGTCAGCTTTTCCGCGACCGGCGCCGACACCGAAGATGTTACGATCAGCGATTCTCGTTACTATTGGAGTTTCCCCACACCGGTCGGCAGTAAAACCGGCGCCAATCAGAGCACTAATGCCCTGCCTGCCGGCACCCAGACTGCCGAAGTCTATGTTGCCGACAATCTCACCGCCACTTCGACAACCGCTACCCGAAAAATTTTCATCAACCCGCCACCGACGATTACCGACATTCAGCCGGCATCCGGTTCGGTTTATATGCAGGGCGATAACGTTGCCTTCTCGACCACGGTTGTCGATACTGAAGGCGTGCTGGTCGCCGGCAACATCAACTGGTATGTCGGCACCCCCCTCACCGCAATTGGCTCCGGCCTCAGCTTCACCAAGAACAATCTGGCCGGCGGCTGGAACACCATCACCCTCAAAGCCAGCGATACCATGGGTGGTCAGACCGCTACCACCACTATGGTCTTCATCAACACCGCGCCGACCATGCAGATTGACCTGCCGCTTGACCGCAGTTCTATCGGTCTCAACCAGACTTTCAAATTCAAGGGCAGCGGCACCGATACCGCCGGAACCATTGACACCATGCTCTTCACCTGGGAAGACTACGGTGTAAAACGCGGTGCGACCTCAAGTATAGCGATACCACTCGGCGGCACCCCTGCCGAATTCGATTTTATCGGCTACACCAATACCGCCGACTTCGGTTCGCACACCATCACTCTTTATGGCACCGATCAACAGGGAGCCATTGGCAAGAAGAGCGTCGAAATCTTCGTAAACAGCCTGCCAATGGTCAGTATTACTGACCCGGCATCCGGAACCCGGCACGACACAGCCACCAACCTGACCTTCAATGCGACCCTGAAAGAAGACGATCCAACCGACATCCTTTCGGTCCGCTGGTACGATGCAGCTACCAATACTACACCCCTCTACACGCAAACCGGACTCACCGTCGATGAAACCACCAAAGAACGGACAGTTTCATTCACCACCAGTGCCCTGGCCTCCGGCGTTCATAACATCTTCTGTCAGGTAACCGACATGCACGGCAAAACAGCTGTTGCTTCAACAGGTGTAATGATCAACCGGCTGCCGATTCTGACCTCAGGCAAAATCAAAATAAACACTGTCAATTATGCAACCGCTCCCAGTGATATTCCAGTATTCCTGTCGACCAGCCCAAGCATGTCGATTTCTTTCACCGTCGATGATTTTGACTACGAACTCTCACTTATTGACGGCGGAGCCGGCTCGATCAATAACTGGAAGTCTTCTAACATCAAATGGGAATCAAATAAAGGTGTGTTTGGCGAAACCAGCACTGGCAACACTATTTCCCAGCTTTTCCCGATCGGCTACAATGAAGTTACCGTCAGACTCTTCGATACTTTCTACGCTTCGCCGACTACCAATCTGCAGATCAACGATCAGGCCAGCTCTTCTTACAAGATAGCCTTTTACGTCTGGCAGAGTAAATCGCTGACCATACCATCGACGGTGCAGAATTTCTCCGGCCTGGGCAAAGCATTCTATATGGTAAATAACGATGGCACCCCCGAAATTCTCTATTACGACTACACTGGCGGCGACATCGTTAACCCCTATATACTGCAGGACGCAGAGAAAACCTGTGATCTGGTCGCCACAACTTCTTTTGCCATCGGCTACGACTGCACCGTATACAAGGGTGATGTTGTGGCACTCGGCAGCAATACCGCAACCGTTCAAAAATTTGCCTGGTTCGAAGATGTCGCATCACCGACAGCTTATAATGTTCCAGGCGGACTGATCGCTCGCAGCCTGACCTGTAACCAGATCGATGACAGCGTCGGCTACATGATTGTCAACAATTCGGTTGTTCCCTTCAACCCGGTAAACTGGGCTCTCGACGGCTCAGCAATCACCACCGCTCAGGGTCAGACCTTCCTGAACCCAACCCGCGTCAGATATGCCGATGTCGCTCCCGCATATACAACAAGAGTTCTGGTTGCCGATACCGGCCGCGACCGTGTCGTTCGCTTCCTCAATGACCTCAGCGAACCGCGTATCGTCTATGCATCATCCCCGGTTGATATGGCTGCCACCCCGAAACGCATGCTGACCGTAAGTTCTGCCAACAGCAACATTTCAGTCCATGACATCAGCACCACCGACAGCACTGTATTGATGACTTTTGGCGGCACCACCACTACCGCCGAAGCCGGCAAATTCCAAAATCCGGTTGCCATGCACTTTGTCGACAAGGATCTGCTGATTCTTGAACTCGGCAATCTCGGCACCGGTGCCAACAGACGTCTGCAACTGATTCGCAGCGGTGAAACCGACTGGCTGAAGTGACGAAGTTATAAAAAAACCGGCGGGCCCACAAGGGTCCGCCGGTTTTTTTATAACTGAACTTTAAAAAGTCAGAGCTGATCGAAAAACTCTCTGAACTGGCGACGGGCCTGCCGGATAATCTGTTCTTTGCGTGCTTCACCCTTCACGCCTTCTTCTTCACCGCTGAAAATACCGAAATTGGCATTCATCGGATGGAATTCCTTATGACCGGAATAGGTAATGTAATTTATCAGGCCGCCAAGCATGGTCGCCGGCGGAGCTGCAACCGGTTCCTTGCCATTGATGATGCGCACGGCATTGATACCGGCCAGCAGGCCGGTGGCCGCTGACTCGGTGTAACCCTCGACACCGCACAGCTGACCGGCAAAGAAAATGCGCGGGTCTTTGCGCAGTTGCAGAGTCGGCAACAGCAGTTCAGGTGAATTGATATATGAATTGCGATGCATCTGGCCAAGCCTGACGAACTGTGCCTTCTCGAGCCCTGGTATCATACCGAAAACCCGCTTCTGTTCTGAATGTTTCAGGTTGGTCTGAAAGCCAACCATGTTATAGAGACTGGCGAGCAGGTTATCCTGGCGCAACTGCACCAGCGCGTATGGGCGCCGGCCGGTGCGCGGGTCGGTGAACCCCACCGGTTTCATTGGCCCGAAGCGCAGCGAGTCAACACCCGATTCGGCAATGATTTCGACCGGCTGGCAGGCGCTGAAAAACTTCTTGCGGGCATTTTTTTCCATGTCTGAGAGGTCGATTCTTTCGGCCTCGAGCAGCGCCTTAACAAATTCGAGATACTGCTCGCGATTCATGGGGCAATTCAGGTAATCGCCCTTGCCAGGCTCGCCGTAACGGTCGCCCTTGAAGGCGACGGTTCGATCAACGCTGTCGGCAGCCACCAGGGGCGCCACCGCGTCGAAAAATTCGAGTCTCTTTTTGCCAAGCAGCTTCTGCAGACTGTCGAGCAGAGTCGGCGAAGTCAGCGGCCCGGTAGCAACGATCACCAGACCGTCTGCGGGTATTTCAACCGCTTCTTCGTTGATAAAGTCAATCAGCGTGTGGGTGCGCAGGTAGCGGGTTATTTCACGCGCGAAGGCGCCACGATCGACGGCCAGCGCGTTGCCGGCGGGCACGCGATACTTGTAGGCTACTTCCATGAAATAGCTGCCCAGCAGGCGCATCTCTTCTTTTAACAGCCCCGAGGCGCGGTCTGGAAGATTGCTGCCCACTGAATTACTGCACACCAGCTCGGCAAACTGATCAGAAGTATGCGCTCCGGTGGTGACTTTTGGGCGCATTTCGATCAGCCGCACGGGAATCTGCCGCCTGATGAGCTGATAAACAGCCTCGGTACCGGCGAGACCGGCTCCGATAACGGTAACTGCGATTTCCTTATTCTTCTTGGTGCTCGTCATTGTCTGTGCCTTCCGGAATCGATTTATACCTGCAACCCTTGCCCGAACACTTGATGTAGTTGCCGAGTTTTTTGGTGTTGTGCCAGACCAGAGGCGATTTGCATTCGGGGCAAAGTTCGCCGGTCGGTTTCGCCCAGGTCGTCAGGGTGCAGTTCGGGTAATTCGAGCACCCATAGAACAGACGGCCACGTTTTGATTTTTTCTCGAGCATCTTGCCGTTGCAGCCGTCGGCTGGGCAGTTAACCCCGATCTCTTTGACCACCGGCCTGGTATTTTTGCAGGCGGGGTAATTGGTGCAGGCAATAAACCGGCCGAATTTGCCGGTTCTGATGTGCATGTCGCTGCCGCATTTGTCGCACTTCTCATCGACAAGCTCGAGTTCGGCCGACGGGCTGGCGCCAGCGCTTTCAAGCAGGGCCGCCATCGCCATCGGCGGCTTGGGAATGCCCTCGGCGAACAGCAGAATTTCTTCGGGGATATTGATCGTCGATTTGCAGGCCGGGTAGCCCGAACAGGCAAGAAACTTGCCGCTGCGGCCCATGCGCACCAGCATCGGCTGACCGCACTTTTCGCACATGATGTCAGAAACGATCTGCACCTTTTCGAGCGTGTCTTCGGCGACCTTCAGATCGCGCATGAACGGCTCATAGAACTCGCGCAGCATGTTAACCCAGTCGACTTCGCCTTCTTCGATGCGGTCGAGGTGGCTTTCCATCGAGGCGGTGAAGCCGGTATTGATGATATCGGCGAAACACTTCTCGAGAATGTAATTGACGATAAACGCTGCGTCAGAAGGCATGAAGCGCCCATCGACCTTGCGCACATACTTGCGCTGCTGAATGGTATCGACGATGGTCGCGTAGGTCGAAGGCCGACCAATACCCTCTTTTTCGAGGGTTTTGATGATCGACGATTCGCTGTAGCGCGGCGGCGGCATAGTAAAATGCTGGTCGGCCCTGGTTTCGCACAGGCTCAAAGCCTCGCCTTTTTCAAGGGGGGGCAGCTTCTGGCGGCCCTCGTCGTCGCTTTCTTCGGGGCCGGCGTCTTCATCGCGGCTGATGTTGTAGAGCGAAGTGAAACCGTCAAAAACCATGGTAGTGCCGGCAGCCTGCAAGATGGCGCCGTCGATATCTACCTCGACGGTGACGACGTTGTAGCGGGCATCGGCCATCTGCGAAGCGACGTAGCGCTTCCAGATCAGGGTGTAGAGTTTAAGCTGTTCAGGCTTGAGGAAAGCGGCTATCTGGTCGGGAGTGCGATGCACAGAGGTCGGCCTGATCGCTTCGTGGGCATCCTGGGCGCCCTTCTTCATCTTGAAAATTCTTGGATTCGCCAGCCGGTATTCGTTGCCGAAGTTTTCTTTGAGATAGACTTCAAGCTCGGCGAGGCCCTCGGGGGCGATGCGCACCGAGTCGGTTCGCATGTAGGTAATCAGACCGACCTGGCCTTCGCTGCCGATTTCGACGCCTTCATAAAGTTTCTGGGCGACCGACATGGTGCGCCTTGGGGTGAACCCGAACTTCTGGGCGGCTTCAGACTGCATGGCACTGGTAATGAATGGCGGCGGCGGGGTTGCCTTTTTTTCGCGACTGCTGACTGAGGTAACCTGAAGATCAGCAGACTTGATCTTGGCGAGAATGCTGTCAGCGGTCGCCTTGTCGGGAACGGTCGTCTTCTTGCCGGCGTATTTAACGAGTTTGAGCTGAAAGCGGCGTTGCTTCGCGCCCTTGACCTCAGCGGCGATTACCCAGTATTCTTCGGGCTTGAAGGCAAGAATCTCTTTTTCGCGCTGGCAGATCAGGGATACCGCCACAGACTGCACGCGCCCGGCCGACAGGCCAAGGCAGATTTTCTGCCAGAGGAGCGGTGAAAGGCGGTAACCGACCAGGCGGTCAAGAATACGCCGCGACTGCTGGGCGTTAACCAGGGCAAAGTCGATTTGCCTCGGCTGCTCAAGCGATTTAAGCACGTCTTCGCGGGTTATCGAGTTAAAAGTGATGCGGCACTGCGACATCGGGTCGATGTTGAGAACGTTGGCAAGATGCCAGCTGATGGCTTCGCCTTCGCGGTCAGGGTCAGGGGCGAGATAAATGCGATCTACGGTGCGTGCGACCTTTTGCAGGCGCAAAATGACTTCTTTTCGGTCTTTAACGACATGAAAATCAGGCACAAAGCCGTTTTCGGTGCTGACGCCAAACCTTGAGGGCGGCAGGTCAATGACATGACCCTTGCTGGCTTCGACGATAAAATCCTTGCCGAGAAACTTTGATAGTGTTTTGATCTTGCCTGGCGATTCTACGATGATAAGGTTCTTCGTCATTTTGCCTCCCGGGCCGGTTCAGTGCAGTTCAATCGACTGCGGCATCGGCGCGGTTTCCTGGCCCTCAATTTCGGCGGCCGGCTTGTTCATGATAACAATCAGCTCAAGCCTCGATGCCGAAACCTGGCGCATATCGGTTTTCCAGATGTATTCAAGGGTCTTTTCAAAGTGCAGCTGGGTGATAACCCCGTCTTCAACGAGTTTGAGCAGCAACTGCTGCGCCTCGGGGAACATGCGGGCGGCCTCGCAGGCATGCAGATGCCTGACGCCCCTCGGGTTACCGTCATTGCTGCGTTTGCGCTTGCCAACCTTGAGAATAGGGTCAACCTTCGCCGTTATCAATGCCACCAGGCCCATGGCCGTATCGATATCGTCGAGCTTGAAACCCTTTTCTAGAAGCTTGCTGACCATTGGGTCCCGGCCGTTTTCATCGACACCGCTCGTTTCAATGCGCTTGATGACGATGTTCATGATCTTCATGATATTGGTCAACGGGCTTTTAATGTTGTTCATAGCCTACCTTTTTCAGTCACTTTCATTTTAGCCTGATAAGTGTTTCCTGTTAGTTTAATCACATAATCTCTCATTTCGAGCTGCAAAAGTAAAGAAAACAATCTTTCGCGCTGCCAGCCCATTTCAAGTAACCGGTCCAATGATACCGGTTCGCAGTCAATTTGTGAAAGCAATTTTTTTTCGTCGGCACTGAGATCGTCTGCCGGCAATTCGCTTTCTTTGCCCTCTGCTTCAGGCAACAGGGCCGAAAAATATTCGATGATTTCGTCGGGGTCGGTCACCAGATTGGCCCCATCGCTGATCAGGCTTAGGGTTCCTTCAGAGACCTTCGACCTTACACTGCCCGGAATAGCAAAAACCTCGCGGTTCTGCTCGCCGGCCAGTCTGGCAGTGATCAGCGAACCGCTGCGGGCGCTCGCCTCCACGACCAGAGTCGCGACGCACATTCCCGAAATGACCCGATTGCGAATCGGAAAAAACCACGGCCGGGCAATCACCCCGGGCGCGTATTCAGAAACAATGGCGCCGCGCTTCAGCACCCCGTCGCGAATTTTCTGGTTGCCCCTCGGGTAAACGACGTCTGGCCCGTTGGCCAGCACTGCAATCGTGCGCCCATCTGCCTCAAGCGCCCCGCGATGCGCGTAGGTATCTATGCCCAGCGCCATTCCGCTGACGATGATAAAACCAGCACGCGCCAGGCGACAGGCAAAGTCGCGGGCAATGTCGTAACCCATCTGGGTGCCGTTGCGGGCGCCAACCACCGCGATGGCCGGCGCTCCGGCAAAGTTAAGGTCGCCTTTGACGAACAACACGGTCGGCGAATCGGGTATTTCGCGCAGCAACGGCGGGTAATCAGCATCGTTGAAGCAGACGAGCCTGATTTCTTTGCGGTCAAGCAATTCAGGTGGGCAGACCGGCTCAGCGGTCGTGGCCTCGGCGACAAAACGCTCGGCTCGATGAAAATCCCAGCCTTTTATGCGCATCAGCTCACCGCGCGAGGCCCTGAAAGCACGCTGCGGCGTCTCAAATTCTTTTATCAGCCCGGCCGCAAGCGTTGCTCCCAGCCAGTTCAGCGAGGCAAGCTTCAGCCAGGGCAGCCGGAGATCGGCATCAACCATAAAACATGTTCTCCCTGGGCGCCTTGATCTGTTTGATCGCCTTCTTGCACCAGAAAACCGTCGTTTCGTCTTCAGATTCGGTTGAAACCTGGGCAAGCCGCGCCATGACATCAGTGCCTGCTGCTACCATGGCATCGCAGGCCATGGTCTTGATTGCGCTCTGCTCGTGCGAAAAAAGTTTGATAAACAAATCGGGGTTGTTCTGCGCCATTTCGCCGAGGGTGCGCTTAACAGTGCGTGCTTCGCGCTCATCACGCACCTTGGCCGAATGGGCCATCAGGGTCAGGGCATCAGCTTCGCTGTCGAGTTCACCGAGTGACTTTATTGCCGCCAGCCTGACCTTGAGCGCACTGTCAGCCAGCGCTTCACCGAGCATGGTGCGCGACTTCAACCCCGGAAAACTGCCCAGCGCTTCGGCAGCGCAGGCCCGCACCGTTTCGTCGGTGTCTTCCATCAGGATGACGATATGGTCAACGCCGCGCTCGTCACGCATCTCAGCGAGCGCCAGAGCCGCATTGCGCCGCAGCTCGGTATCTTCACCTTCGATACATCTGACAAGCTCTTTAAACACCTTGTCACCAAGCTTTTCGAACGCCGAAACGACGTTGCGATGCACTTCGGTATTGCGGTCAGAAAAACTGCGAATCAGCGGAATCAGCGAACGCGGGTCGCCGGTCTGACCCAGCGAAATGGCGGCGTAGGTGCGCACCCACTCGCTGTCGTCGCGCAACGCCAGAATCAGCGGGTCGATAAGCTCAGGCAGATTAATCAGGCCGGCCGCCTGGCACGCGTATAATCGCAGTTCGGCATCGCCCTTGCGCATCGCCTCGATGATAACCGGCAGGTAATGCTGCCCGACCTCTTTGATGATAAAGGAAATCCAGTGTCGGATATTTTCATTATCACTCGAAATATGCCGCAGAACCTCTTCGATCGGAATCGTGTCGAGCCGGCAGATGCTCTCAGCCGCTGCTTTGCGCACGCTCCAGACTTCGTCAGAAAGCGAATTGATCAAAGAACGCGTCACTGACGGGTCGAAAGAACTGCCAAGGGCGCGGGCTGCAAAAAATCTGATCTCGCGGTTCGGATCTTTGAGAGCCCTGACCAGATAAGGTACCCCAGGCTCGCCGACACTCTCTAAAATGCGGGTGACCCAGTAGCGCACATCGTCGTTCGGCGATTTAAGCGCCTCAGCAATCTTTTCGACGCCGCGTTCGCCGATTTCGGTAAGCGCGTAGGCGCAACTGCGCCGCACGTTCCAGTCGTCGTGCGATAGCCCGACAACCAGCACCGGCACCGCACGCGGGTTGCCGATTTCGCCGAGCGTCGAAGCCGCGAAAGCAAGAATTTCGGGGTTCTGCATCTTAAAAAGCCGCATCAAAGGCTCAACAACCCGCGAACCAATCTTGACGATCGATCTGCGGATAAGAAAACGATGGTTGTCATCCATTTTGATGATTTCGTCGAAGAGACGCTGCAGGCTTGCGTTGCCGGCCTTAACCAGCGCACGCAGACAGCCGTCGCGAATATCTTCGTTCGGCCCGCGCAGATACTCGAGCATCATATCGACGGCATTGTCACCGATTTCGGCGAGCGCCATCGTGGCGCTTTTTCTGATGGTCCAGTCGGGGTCGGCCAGAGACTCGATGAGCACCCGAATCACGCGTTTGTCGCCTGATTCGCCAAGCGCGGCGGCAATTACGTAACGGGTCTGCTTGTCGCCGTTACGCAAGGCTTCAAGCAGAAACCGCTGCGCTTTTGGCCCAAGTTTGCCCAGCGTCTTGATCGCCCAGAACCTGATGTCTTCATCGTCGGTAAGCTTAAGAACCTGCTGAAGCGGTGCAATAACTGCTTCGCCGTATTTAACCAGCGAATCGGAAGCCGCCTTGCGCACACGCCAGCGCTGATCGCCGAGCGCCTTGAGCAGCATGGTGACCCCCTGCGGGATATGTGCGCTGCCAAGCGCATTACAGGCAAAATATCTGATTTCGTCATTATTGCTCTTCATCGACCTGAGAATCGCCGGCAGCCCTTTTGGCCCGAGTTCACCGAGAATCTGCAGCGACCAGTGCTGAATATCCTGATTAAATGAATTTAAGGCCCCTGCCAGCACCGGAACAGCAGCTTCGCCGTATTCCTTAACAATCTCAGCCGCGGTTTTGCGAACGATCCAGAACTCATCAGCAAAACAGGTGATCAGAAACTGCAGGGCGTTCTCGTCTTTGCGGGCAGAGATCTTGCGCAGCAGATCGAGACGCTTCTGCCGCGTGGCACTCGCGAACATTTCGACAAAATACTGGCTGCTGTTTTCCATGCAGGATCCTTTATTTTTATTTTCTTGGCATTACTGCCCGGCCGGGGCCGGCGTCTGAAGCGGAGCTTCACTCAGGTCGGTTATCTTCACCTGCAACTCCTGGGGTGCTATCTTGACCACCGTCACATTGGCGGGCAGGCCGACTGGCGCCGTCAGGGTAACCGGGTAAGCGCCCGGCTTCATCTGTTCGACGTCGAGCACCATCTGCAGCTCGGCATTGCTGATTTTGTCGATGTCTTTAACGTAACCCTCGACTTCGAGCGAATAAGACGAGACCGAAACCGAGGCGTGCTGGTGCTCGCCCTTCTTGAGTTCGAAGGGCAGGCCATGGTAAGTGCGGAAAATTTTGGTGTCGATAAGCTGCAGCTCAAGGGTCACAACCTCAGAAGCCAGAGGTTTAACCTTTTCATCAGGCATTTCAAGCTTGACCTGAATGGTGCCGCTTCCGTCAACCCTCGACAAATCAACCGGTTTGAAGGAAATATCGCGCAAAGTCTCAATCAGACGCGCCGGCCCGGTAATCTGCACCGACTCGGGAGTCAACTTGAAGCCTTCGAGACGTTTTCCCTCGGGCGGTTTGTTGATAAAAACCGGCTTGGCGAGCGGCAGAGTGCGAACCGGAAACCCGTGTTTGACGGTAACATCGACGTTCACTTTGCCTGGATTAACGATAATTTCATTGTCGGTGACCCCTGATTCAAGCATGACGTGCACCTGACGCTGCTCGCTGATCGAATTTTTGACCTGATCAAGGTTGACCTCGACCTGACAGGCTGAAACCCTTTTAATGAGTGAATCTGGCCCTTCGAGAGTCACCTGTTCAGGGGTGATGAGGGGTTCGTCGGCCAGAAAGCCATCGGCCGGCTGCCCAAGCACTTCGGGCTTGACATTGAATTTTTTCTTGATAATCGGAATCGCTTCAATTTGAATCTGGGCCGGTATGACCGAGACGACCGACAAGCCCGGAGCCGAGGTAACCTTGACCGGCAGCTGGGCACGGCCCGGCCGCAGACTGTAAAGATCGACCTGCACCTGTTGCCGGTTGCGCGACGCCAGAATAAAATCGCGCCGACTGCCTTCGATCTGCAGGCTGACCATCGGTTTGGCCGGCGTTACTTTAACGTTTTCGGGTATATTGCGGTATTCAACGTCAGCTTCGAGGGTTCGCCTTATCTGTGGCGGTACCACGAGGTTAACGTAGATCCAGGCAAAGATGCCAAGAAGTATTGATAGGATTTTCAGCCAAAAACGGTCTGTCATTTTTTACTGAATATCCCCCTTGTGCGGTTAACCCGGGCGAAAGCGGCGGCCACCAGCTTGCGAATGCGCTCGCCGGTCAGCCCGCGGGTCAGCTTGCCACCCTTTGCCTTGGAAATACTACCCGTTTCTTCGCTGACTACGAAGACCAGCGCGTCGGTGATCTCTGTAATACCGATGGCAGCCCGGTGCCGCGAGCCAAGTTCTTTGGCGACCTCGTTATGATTGCTGGCCGAAGGCAGAAAACAGGCTGCCGCTTCGATCAGCTGGCCCTTAATAATAACCGCCCCGTCGTGGAGCGGCGTAAATGGCATAAAAATCGTACCCAGCAACTCTGAAGTTATCTTGCTGTGCATCATGACGCCGTTGGCCATAAAGTCTTTCAGGCCGATTTCCTGTTCGAAGACGATCAGGGCGCCGATACGCTTTTTGGCACAGTTCTCGATCGCCTTGCACACCTCTTCGGTCAGCTCGGTAATCGAATCTTCAGAAGTGACCTGATCGCCCAGAAAGCGGCCCTTGCCGATGTCTTCAAGGGCGCGGCGCAACTCGGGCTGAAAAATGACCACCAGGGCCAGAAAACCTGTCGGCAGCGCGTTCGAAAGAACCCAGCTGACCGTGTTGAAATCAAGATCTTTGGTGATGCCCAGCAGCACCAGAATTATACCCAGACCCTTCAGAAGATTGTAAGCCCGCGTGCCTTCGATAAACAGCAAAGCACGATAAATACCGTAGCTGACCAGACAGATATCGAAAAAATCGATCAGCGAAATGTCTTTTGCAATCGCCAGAAGAAGGTCTAAGAGCTGCTGCAAAATCTTACTCCAGGTCGGTGGTGAGTTTGATCATCAGTTCGCGTGCTTTCTCGGAAGGCCGACAGAGCGGCGGACGGGTAAAATCTTCTATCAGACCGGCGGTAGCGAGAGCTGCCTTGGCCGGTAACGGGTTTGCCTCAATAAAAAGGCCGCGATGCAGTTCGAGCAGACGGTAATGAATGGCCCGGGCCTGTTTCCAGTCGCTGGCCAGAGCCGCATCGTTGAATTTCTTCATCATGATCGGCGCAACATTGGCGGTCACCGATATACTGCCGACACCGCCACAGGCCATGATCGGCAGATTCAGGGCATCGTCGCCCGAGAAGACCGAAAAACCGGCCGGAGCACGACGAATTATTTCCATAACCTGCTCGAGATTGCCCGAAGCTTCTTTGACCGCAACGATATTTTTGACTGACGCCAGATCTATAACCGTGTCTGGAAGCAGGTTGCAGCCAGTGCGACCCGGAACATTATAGAGCACGACCGGCAGTTTGGTGGCTGCAGCGACCGCGCGATAATGAATCTTCAGGCCTTCCTGGGGCGGCTTGTTGTAGTAAGGTGTGACGACGAGAACCGCGTCAGCACCCAGCGCGGCCGCTTTGCCGGTCAATTCGACTACCAGGCGCGTGTCGTTGCCGCCCGAACCGAACATCAGGGGCACCTTACCGCCGGTCAGGCGCTTCGCTTCTGACATCAGCGCCTTCTTTTCGTCGAAGGTCAGGGTCGCCGATTCGCCGGTAGTGCCGCAAATAAGCAACCCGTCAGTGCCGGCCGCCATCTGCATGGCAACAAGCTTTTCAAAAGCGTTAAAATTAATGTTTCCGTCTTCAGAAAACGGGGTAACCAGAGCCACCCATGAACCTTTAAGAAAATTCGTGCGCATTTCTTCCCCCGGTGTGTTTGTATCTCGCCAATCATACCACCACCAGCCCCAAAATTCACCACAAAAGAATGTCAGTTTTGCAAAATTCGCCAGACCATCTACATACGATCTGCACAGCAATTCTCGGTCAAAAGCTAAAGATTTCTATAATAAAATTGCGAGGCGAGAAGACGGGATTGCTTTTTCGGAAGCTTGTGAGCGAAGCGAATCGCTGGAGAAAAAGCAACCCGGCTGATAGGCCGAAGCTTCCCCTTTTAACAGACAACCAGTTAAATACAACTGCCTTTTTATGTTAGTTACAAAGCTCACTGAGAATTGCTGCGATCTGAACACGAAATTTGACTTTGCTGATAAGGAATTATATCGTATGCCGTCTTTTGCTTGAAAAAAAAAACAGCCGACGACCCTGCGACCTCTGGTGCTCTTCTGCCTTCCTGAAGAGCGCCGAATCGCTGCTGAAGCCGCAGAATTCACTCTGCCGGCGCTTTTTGCGACGCCTGATTATGCCTTGTCGTGGTCGGCCCAGCAACAGGGCTGGCTCCGGAACCTGGCGATGCGCAACCGGGTCTACTGCCAGGGCGACTGCGAGAACCTGGTGTTGCGCCTCAACAGCTACGACCTGCTGATCGCCAACCCCTTCAGCCTCAACACTCTCGCCAAATTCGCCCTCGGCCTGCGTGACTCGTTTCCGGCCGAACTGCTCTGGCAGTTCGCCGCCCTCGGCAAACCAATTCTGCTCGCCGAAACCTGCCTGCCCGACAACCAGTCTTCAATGAACCCGCATCTTTTCAGAGTCTACCGCAATTATTGGCAGACCCTGAACTCAGGAACCATCAGCGGTTTCACCCCCGACAACCTCAGCGAAATCGCCACCCGGCTGGTTCGCGCCCGGGCCGCCGCAGCCCGGCAACCATTCGCCGGCAGTCGCCTGTTCATCACCCGCGACGATATTATTGCCGCCGCCGCGTCGCTTGAACCGCTGCGCGTGCCTTCAAATGCCATTATCACCGATATCGCCCGCGAAGAAGCCGAAGCCCGCGGTATCGTCATCATTCAGGGCGCCTGACCCAAACCCGCTAACCCCCATGTCAAAGCAACGCCTCGTTGAAGAACGCCTGCCCGCACTTTTCGCCATGATGTCAGCCTGCCGCCTCTGCCCGCGCCGCTGCGGCGTCAACCGCCTGCAAGGTCAGACCGGTTTCTGCCGAACCGCGAACCAGATAAAAGTTGCTTCCTGGGCGCATCACCATGGCGAAGAACCGCCAATTTCCGGCACCAACGGCTCTGGTACAATTTTTTCGTCAGGCTGCACCCTTGGCTGCCTCTTCTGCCAGAATTTCCCGTTCAGCCAGCTCGACAACGGCCGAATCTTTACTGCCGCCGAACTGGGCGAAATATTCACCAGACTGGCCGCCGAAGGCGTGCATAACCTCAATTTCGTCACCCCTACCCACGTTCTGCCAATGCTGCTCGACGCCTGGCTGCACAGCAGCGAAACCGCCCGCCGCCTGCCCCTCGTCTACAACTGCTCGGGCTACGAGAGCCCCGAACTCCTAGAATTGCTCGCCGGCATAATCGACATCTATCTGCCCGACATTAAATACGCCGATAACGCCATTGCCGCCAGGCTTTCACAGGTCGGCGACTACGTTGAACACAACCGCACGACCCTCAAAGCCATGTTCAACCAGGTCGGGCAGTTGCAGATCAACTCCGCCACCGATCTGGCCACCCGGGGCATGATCGTCAGGCACCTGATTCTACCCGAAAACCTCGCCGGCAGCGCCGACTCGCTGCGCTGGCTGCGCAGCGAACTTGGCCCCGATATTCATCTCAGTATCATGTGCCAGTATTTTCCGGCACACCAGGCGCACCAGCACCCAACCCTCAAACGCCCCATCACCGAAGGCGAATACCTGCCGGTTCTCGAACTCGTCGAAGAACTCGGCTTTAACAACGTCTGGGCGCAAGACCCCACCGAACGCGGCGGCGCCTGACCCACAAAACAACCCAACCCCCCCAGCGGCAAATCATGGCAAACGCTTATTTAACTTTCTCTAGATGCTAGTTTCGGCAGGTCAGGCGATTGCATAAGCGACGCTT
>DAOPYA010000097.1:0-16004 GCA_035352635.1 Candidatus Rifleibacterium sp. | reverse complement strand
CAATCGCCAGAGATTTGTCGGCGTTCATTGACACTATGTCACTTCGGCTCCCAGGGTTCATCTTAGAACCAGTCGTGTACAGTCTCAATTCTTTGAAGGATTTCTCGGGGTGGAAACACCTGTCTGCTGACTGCCTGCCGCTTTCTGGGGTTTGATCAGAGCGGGAAAGCTCTTTTTGTCAATGACATGCGGGATAACTGAATCTTGAGAGCAGGCACCGGCCATCACAAGATTGGCAAGAGATTGATCCATGGTCTGCATGTTATCACCCTGACTTGTCTGCATGATGGAAATTATTTGATCGAGCTTGGCTTCCTTGATCAGGTTTTTTACCGCAGTGTTGCAGACCAGCAATTCGTAGGCAAGCACTCTGCCTTTATGATCTGACCTGGGCAGAAGTTTCTGCGAAATAATTGCACGCAAAACCCCCGAGAGTTCCTGTCGGATCTGTTCCTGGTGGTCTGAAGAGAAGGCACCGATTATACGGTTTATGCTTTCGTAGGTATTGATCGTGTGAAGAGTTGAAAAGACCAGATGGCCAGTTTCGGCGGCAGTCAGAGCCAGTTTTATTGTCTCGGGATCCCGCATTTCGCCGACAAGGATGACGTCGGGGTCTTCGCGGAGGGCCGATTTGAGGGCGGCGGCAAACGACAGTGTGTGTACACTGAGCTCGCGTTGATTGATGCTGCAGCGTTTATGCTGATGAACGAATTCGATTGGGTCTTCGATCGTCAGAATATGCTCGTATCTTGTTTTATTGATGACATCGACCATTGACGCCATAGTTGTCGATTTTCCCGAGCCTGTGGGGCCGGTAACCAGTATTAAACCGTTGCGATGATCGCAGATTGGTTCAAAGACACGTTGGTCGAGGCCAAGGTCTTCAAAAGTCGGTATGGTAGTCGGTATAATTCGAAAAACTCCGCTGACGCCACCCCGCTGCCTGAAAATATTGGCACGGAAGCGGCCGACATGCTTAACTTCATAAGAAAAATCGATTTCAAACTTTTCGCTGAAAGTGCGGCGCTGATCTTCGGTCAGAATTGGCAACAGAAGCTGGTTGGCTCTTTCTTCAGAGAGGGGGGGCAGACTCGTTCGCGTCAGATCGCCATGAATTCTTATCATAGGTGGCAAGCCGACAACCAGATGCAGATCTGATCCCTTTTGTTCTTTAACCTGAAACAGAAGGTCGCGAAGATCACGGTATTCGTTCAGAGTGACTGCCAGGAATTTTTCTTCGGGTTGCGTTTCAGGGTCAAAATCATCAAGCTGCAGGCGCTCGCGACCAAGCAGTTTTTCGATCTGTTCAGGCTTCAGTTGATGCAGAAAGCGATTGAACTTTTCTGTTTCGCGCTCATTAAGAGTGACGAGCATTGTCAAAACACTCGGTAGTGCTGGGTATTGCAGGTTTTTGAGCGTCTTTTCGCACCAGAAGGAAATGGTTTTATCGCGGTCAAAAAGAGAGATGAGCAGTGGCTTGATGATTTTGCCGCGGGTCATGCGCGACAGGGCTTCGACAATTGCGTGTCTTACCGACATTGCCGGCTGACGGAACCCAAGAATCAGAAGATCCACGGTAAATTCGACATCAAGATGCGACAGGGCTTTGATGGCACAAATTCGGGCGTTATCGTCGCGGTGATGATCGACAATATTGAGAAGATTGCGCACTGAGCTTGGGTCATGACCGGCCCCCAGTGTCTTCGCTGCCCATGAAAGCGTGTCAAAATCTTCGTCGCCGAGTGCTCCGATGAGAGCATCGGTAGCGACAGTGCCCAGCTGGCCCAGGATGTCACTGGCCAGACTTCTGATAACCCACACAGGGTCGCGAAAGGCTTTTATCAGGCGAGCAATGCCTTCGCGGTCGGGGCTGACTCCGACGGCTCTAAGAGCGTAATAGCGATCATCAGGGTTCTGGCTTTCGAGATCCTGGGCGAAGACAGTCATGGCACGCGCGCCAAGAATACGCCCGGCAATTATGATAACCTCATCCTTCAATTCGGATGATTTGTTTTGCATGATCTTCAGGGCCTTCTGAAGAGCTTCATCACCTTTGCGCGACAGCACCTGGACTGCCTGGTAGCGCATCAATGGCGACTGATCGAGTACGGCTGAAAAAAGGAACCCGAGAGATTTTTCACCCGGAACGAATTCAAGAGCGGCAATTGCATAAAGTCGCACAACTGGGTCTCTGGAAAGCAGAAACTTTTGAATCTGCTTGATTGCCCTGGGGCCGCTGGCATCGACAAGCAGTTTCAGCCCCCAGTATTTCTGGTGCAGCTTTCCCGATGCAAAGACATTTTTGATCACCGGCAGAAGCAGTTCACCCTGTTTCAGCAACAATTCGTTGATGTGGCGACGCAGCATGAAGCTGGGGTTTTCCATTAATGCGATCAGCAGCTCAAGACCGCCAGAAACTTTCAATCTGACGACAAGGTCGGCCGCCAGAATCTTGATTTCGTCTTTTTCAGGGTTTCTGAGAATATTCAGCACCTGCTCAGATTCAAGTCGCCCGCCAACGCCCAGCAGAAACAGCGACCAGTATCTGATTGAATCAGTCGGGTGGTTCAGCAGAGCCTGAAGCTGCCCGGCGACTGTCGGTAGCCTTTTTCCGAGAATTTCTGCAGATTTCTGCTGTACCGATGAATCAGGATGGGCCAGGCCCTTGTAAAGCAGCAGTTGAACGAACTGCTCAGAATCAAGGTCGGCGCATGCGGGAAGTAAGTTTTTTAAATCAGCCGCATTGCCTGATTTAAATGCTTCTGAAATCGACGCAAGCTTCTCAGACTGATTCACAACACTCATTCTGCTTTAACCGCCATTTCTTGATTCCGGGGGAGAAATTCCGGTCTGATTGTAAATACCATTAGAGAGCATGATAACCAAGACAGCACAACCGTGGCCAGACATTTTCAGCCCATGATTTTTCGGAATGACCACAGACTCGATCTGGGTCAAAAAACAAATTTAAAGATTTTTCGGGGCAAGGGTTCATTGACACTATGCAGTATCGTTCTTATAATTAACAGCGTAATTGTACCGAACCACGAATCAGTCTCTTCTACAAGAGCGGAGGAATAATATGACCTTGATGAACCAGAAGATGATACGAAGAATCTCGCTGCTGACAGTTATTATGTTTGTGTTGTCGACCTTTGGCGCCTATGCCCAGACTTCACAGGTCAGTATTCCCGTCTCTGCCAACCAGCCTGTAGACATTTCAATTCTGAACAATGTTATCCCTGAATTGAACAGCCTGCAGAGCAACCTCCGTTCAGCGCAGAGCACTTTATCCAGCCTCGAAAGAATTTCTACCCCGATTTACAGCAAGATCGCCCCGACCGGCATGGAAACCATGAGCATTGCCCAGCGCGTTAAGGCGATTCTCGCCAATGCCAAGTCGGTTCTCGGCACAACTCTTAAAACTTCCGGCGAGCAGGCCAAAGCCAGTATCGCCGCCGGGGCCTCGCCGACCACTCTCTCTTACGACCAGCAGCTTGCTTATGGCGTCGAACAACTCGGTGCCCAGGCCGCCAAAATCGAAACCAACGGCAAATACGCCGGTGCTCTCGACAAACTCAAAGTGATTCTCGCCTCGGTTAAAAACTCACTGCAGAAGGTTGTCACCGCTATCCGCGCCAAAATCTTCGCGGTTGGCCAGAAGGTGGGCCTGATCGACAAGAGCAAATCATTCGAAGAAGGTAAAGTTGTCGATAACAGCGAAGGCGAAAATGGCAAGATGATGCTGAGCGCCTCAGCCGATGTGCAGTATGCCGATTCTTTCTCGGGCAAGCTCAGCAAGGGCGTTAACGAAGGTTCCCAAGCTGCCAAAACCTCTCTGAAAAACAGTTTTTCTTTCTCAAATCTTGCGATAACCACTGCGGTAGCGGTCGGAACCAACCTCGCTATCGACGTGATTCACGGCAACAAACCCTCATTCAAACAGGCAGTAAAATCAGTCGCTTCGCTCGAATTTGCCGGTAACGTGATGGGTTCGGCCCTTGGCGCTGCCGGTGGCCAGTTCACCGCTTCAATCGTAAAAAGCTTTATTCCAGGCCCGATTGGCGCTCTGGTTGGTTCGGTAATACCGGTTCTGTTCGCATCGGCTTCAGGCCAGATGGGTTCTAACCTGATAACCGGCCTCAAAAGTGGTGAATTCTCTGTAGCCAAAGCTTTCAAACAGATCGACAAAGCTGATCTCATCGGTTCATCAATCGGTTCAACCATCGGCATGGCTCTGGGTGCTCCGATACCGGTTATCGGGCCGATCATCGGCGGCATAGTCGGCGGTTTCCTCGGCAGTAAGGTGGCCAAATGGGTTTCTGCATTCGCCAAAGGTGGCAAAGTATCACTGTTTGGCAAGGGTGCCAACGTTGCCAATAACACCTCAACCAGCTCGGGCAATTTCTCAAACTTCTCGAATGCCATTGGTTCGCTTGGTGGTTCTAACAAGAGCACTGGCCCTGTGGTTGCCGGTGATTCAACCGTTGGCGTCGCCCAGCTTTCAGTCAGCGGCAGCTCCGAAAAGCTCGCCGAAGTCGAAAAGAAATATTACAACACCTACCTGCAATACAATAAAATGGTCGAAGCCAACGATACCGAAGGCGCCAAAGCAGTATTCGAACAGCTGAAACAGTATTCTGATGAATACACCACTCTTAAAAAGTCTGTTCAGGCTGAATAAGAAACGATTGTAACCCGAATCCCCCGCAAAGAACGGCGTTAATGCCGTTCTTTGCTGTTTATTGGTAACTGCTGAATTTAGCTCCCCCAGCCGAGAGGCCGGGCCATTGACTGCTTTCGCTGTTTTCAATAAGTGACAGCCTGCTCTTGACGCGAAGTGGGTTGCATAGTAACATGCACGCGCCGTAGTATTTTTTCAGTTGAGGTGCCCGTGGATATTCTTGTTTTGGGTTTCGGTGCCCGAGAACACTCAATTGTTCATGCCCTTGCCAAATCACCATCAGTGCATAAGATCATTGCCTGCCCCGGCAACGCCGGCATGGCAGGAATACCGATCTGCAAACGACTGCCTTTTAAAGACAACGCTGAGCTGGTGCGCTATTGCAAAGACAAGATTGCCCTGGCGGTGGTAGGTTCGGCTAAATTCGTCGAAGAGGGAACGGTTGACGCCCTGGCTCTGGCTGGTATTCCGGTGATCGGTGCCGCCGCCGATGCCGGCAGAATCGAAACCAGCAAGGCGTTCGCGGCTAAATTCATCGCCCGGCACCATATTCCGTCGCCGGTTACCCGTATAGTCGTCAATGCCGCCGAAGCCGAAAAGGCCCTCGAAGAGAACCCTGGCCTTCTGGTGGTTAAGTGCGACGGCTTTTCGCATGGTAGTGGCGTTGCGGTTTGCGACACCCCCGAAGACGCTCAGCATGCTGCGATAAAGCTTTTAAATCTGCATAATCCGCCCCTTATCCTGCAAGAAAAGCTCACCGGTATCGAATGCTCATATACAATTCTCACTGACGGGCAACAATGGGTTTCTTTCAGTTCTTGTCGCGATTACCGGCGTGCCGACGAGGGTGAAACCGGCCCAACTACCGGTGGCATGGGCGCTGTCAGCCCTTCGCCAGATCTGACCCCCGAACTCGATCGCCGCATTGTCGAAACTATTGTTCAGCCGGTCGTTAATGGCATGAAGGCCGATAATCTTATCTATCGCGGCTTTTTGTCTATTCAGATGATGCTGACCGCCGATGGCCCAAAAGTTCTTGAATTTAATGCCCGCCTCGGCGACCCCGAAACCCAGAGTATTTTGACCCGCTTCCGTGGCGACCTGGCCACTCTGTTAAAAGACTGCTCAATGGGTTGCCTGACTTCAGTCGGCTCAGAAGTTGCTTTCGGCCGACACTCGGCTGTGTCAGTGGTGGTCGCCCGCAGGGGTTACCCTGATAACGAAGCAATTGAACCGGTGGTCAGGGGTTTTGATAAAATTGTCGATTCGCTGGTGTTTTTTTCCAACTGCCGACGGGCCGAAGATTCAAACGATTATAAGTTCAAGAGTGGTCGCCTAATAAGCATCACCGCAGTCGGTGAAAGCCTCGAAGAAGCCCGCAACAAATGCTATACCGACCTCGCCCTTCTCGAACTCGAAAACGTTAAATATCGCACCGACATCGGCCTTTAATCTGGCGGCCAGGTGTTTGAGGTTTAACGCATAAAAAAAAGTGGCTGCCCGCGTGGGCAGCCACTTTTTTTATGCTGGTCAGATGAGCTTTTTAAAGATTGTAAACTTAGAAAGCAGTTTCAGCACCCAGAACTTTTTGCCAGGCAGGTCGTCGGGGCCAAGAACCGATTCAACCTCGCCCTTTTCGTTAATGCTGTACTGATACTGTTCTGATTTATTAATGTCAGAAATCATCTCAGCACGCAACTGCTTGGCAAATTCAACTGATTTTACGGCAGCAACTACTTCTGAGTTGATCTGTTCACTCATGTAATCGAGGTTGTAGGTGCCAACCACGCCGATTTTTCGGTCAAATAGCCAGTTTTTGGCATGCAGCTTGTTTGAACCCTTGTAAACATAGATTCTGATATTGGGTATTTCTTTGAAAATGCGCTTCCAGTCAGCGTAGAACATTGCCTGAGTGGCCAGACTGTCTGTTGAAGCAGGGCTGTTGGTGTGCATGATGATCGGAACACCCCGGCGACCGGCGCGTTTAAGAGCGTTGAACATGCGTTCGGTGAGTACAACGTATGGGTTCTGCAGCATGATTTCTTTTTTGCAGCCATCAATATACTTGATCATCTCGTCGGTGATGTCATTGCGTGGCCCGCCAAGCGAGTGCTTGTCGATGATTTTGCAGGGCGCTTCGATCGAAGTGGCGAATGGATCAAAGCCTGTGAAGTCGCGCAGGTGGCTATAACCCTTAAGTTCACTCAAAAATGAATTGGCTGCCTTGGTGTATTTTTTGTTGGCGTCAGCGGGAACACTGAAACGCTCATTGAGCAGGTGCTTATACATCGCATCATAGCCGGCAACAAGAGTATCGCGCATGACGTCAACGTTGCCCCACAGCTCTTTGCTGATGCTGTAGGTTTTGAGCTTGGCAAATTCTTCGTCGAAGGCAAAGTCAAGCTGCTGGGCTATTTCGTTGCTTCTGACAACTACATCGCAGTCGCGATAGGCACCCGGATGGTCTTCGGGTTCGAGGAAGTAGTCCATGGAAACGTTACGGCCACCAATGATCGCATATTCTTTATCGATAACAATAATTTTGTCATGGTTGGAAGCCATCAGCTTGCGCAAGTCGGTAACAACACTGAGAAGATTGGTGTGAACCGGGTTAAACACCTTGACTTCGACGTTTGGATACTCAGTCAGTTCCTGGAGGAAATCCTGGCCGAGAAGCTTGCGGGTGAATTTCTTTGTGCCACGGGCGTCGAGTAACAGTCTGACCTTAAGCCCCTGTTGAGCCTTTTTAAGCAGCATGCCGAGCAATGAATACCCGAAAATATCTTCATCCATGATGAAATACTGCACATCGATTGAGCTGCGGGCCTCTTCGAGCAGTTTCCAGCGCGAATACCAGGCTTTGGAATTGCTGTAAAACAGGCTGACTTCGCTGGTTTCGTTGCTGGTGCCGTTGGCAACCTTGAATTTGTCGAAAGTTACATCGACCGGGGGCACAAACTTGGCACCCATATCTTCATACCAGACCTGAAATTTTTCAAAATCGCTCTGGGTATTGTTAAAGTCAGCCATCTTGCCGGCATAGCCAAACCATCTGGTGACCTTGACCGGGAAAGCGAGCCATGAGGTGTTGCGATATTTTGCATAGGTCTCTTGAGAAACGCCGTAGGTCGAGTTCAGGGCATTTTTCCATTGCAGGTGCTTCTGGCCGGCGGCGAGAAAGTTGATGCGCTCTTTGGCCAGCAGCGCAATTTTTGAATTCGGGTTGTTTTTGCCGATCTGCTTAAGGATTTTAGATGCGGAGACGGCATCGTCTTTAAGCAGTTCATAGGCTTTAGCCAGTTCATATCTTGCGACATCGGCATACTTTGAACCTGCGCTTGATTCGATGAAACTGGCAAGCAGTTTCATTGCCGATTCGGGAGCCTTGCGGCCCTTTTCTGACCAGAGTTGTTCGAGAATGCGCTGTAAGCCGGTGGGCAACTGCTTCTGCGCGATTGAGGCTGAATTCTCGCCCTCACCGGTGGCTACGCAGGTGGCGGCTTCTGAAGAGGTGACTTCGGTGGTGGCTGAGTCTTCAGAAGTTTCATCTGGCTTGCTGTTGCGGTTTATTGAGCCTTCATAGGTGGCCTTTGCCTTGAGATAGGCGCCGGAAAGCGTCTTTATCTCGCTGGCCGGCTTGTTTTCGTTTACCGCGGTGCGATAAGCGTTGTAAGCCGCAACATAATTTTCGTAATCAGATCTGGCGTCGGCCCATGAAACACCGTTGCCACCCAGCAACAGCAGCGCCGAAAACAACAGCATTGAAAGAAGTTTTTTCATACAACAGCCTCCACGATTAGCTTAACATTAACATTATACTCGCGGAGAACTGAATCGGGAAGGGTACCCCCCAAAAAAATTACGTGAACAAAACTGTTTGTTAAAACAGGCTGGTCAGGCCGGTAATTGACTGAAGCTGCAGATAACTACTGCTGATTTAGGCCTGCGCGGCAGGGTCAGGGTTTTCGACAGCAGCCTGGCGCGGGGCGAAGGTGAAGCTGAGCACCAGCATGATAAAAGCTGCAATCAGGGGCAGAAGCAGCATGCGAACTATGAACGGGCCTTGATAGATAAAGGCCCTGGCTTTGCCTGGTTGTTCCTGGGTCAGGCGCAGCAGATAGGTGCCCGGGCCGGCCTGCCGGGACATGAAGGTTTGCCATTTGGATGGGTTAGGCATAAAGCTCGACGGGTATTTGCGCAGGGCAAACTTGTTGCTCATCAGCAGTTTGCCCTGCGGCGAAATCAGTTCAACCTCGCCGGCAAAATCGCCATCTTCAGACTTTATATCGATCTGAATCGGGTCAACACCGTTGGCAACCAAAGACAGTTCGCTGGTGGCGGGCATGGCATAACCTTCGGCCGCGACAACGCCGAGCGAACCTTCGCCGACCGGGTTGTTCAGGTATGACGGATCAACAATCAGCCCGCCGACAATCATGATAACGGTTAGTGCCATGGTTGAGGCAATTTTTCGTTTCCAGTTTGCAAGAAACAGATTCATGATCGTGGCCCTCCTGAACAGGTTATTTTTCAGTTGTGGTTCAAAAGCTGTTAGACAATTGTCAGACCGTCACCTTTTATTGTTATTCTGGCATTGGTGCCATCGGCAATGTTGCCCGATATTATAGCACGGGCCAGCAGAGTTTCTACTTCTTTCTGCAGAAGTCTCTTCAGAGGTCTGGCGCCGTATAATGGGCTGTAGCCCCTTGCAATGAGCCATTTTCTGGCTTCGGGGGTGACTTCCAGATTGATGCGGCGATCAACCAGTCGTTTTTGAATCGAAGTAATCTGCAGATCGATAATCTGGTCGAGTTCACTGCGCTTGAGCGGCGTAAACAGAACAATATCATCGACGCGGTTAAAAAATTCAGGTTTGAAGAATCGCTTAACCTCAGCCAGAACAGTTTCTCGGGTGTCGTCGGTTATGTCGCCTTCTTCGCCGATTTCGCTGATAAGCGTCTGGGCTCCGATATTACTGGTCATGATTACCACGACATTTCGAAAGTCAACGGTGCGGCCCCGGGAATCAGTCAGGCGCCCATCGTCGAGAATCTGCAGCAATACGTTGAATACGTCAGAATGTGCTTTTTCAATTTCGTCAAAAAGCACAACCGAATATGGTTTGCGTCGCACGGCTTCTGTGAGCTGGCCGCCATCGTCGTGCCCGATATAGCCTGGAGGGGCACCGATCAGGCGCGAGACTGAGTGCTTTTCCATGTATTCACTCATGTCGATGCGCACCATGTTTTCTTCGGTGTCAAACAAAGACTGGGCAAGCGTTTTTGCCAGTTCGGTCTTGCCGACCCCGGTTGGACCAAGAAATATGAACGAACCGATCGGACGGTTCGGATCTTTAATGCCGGCTCGAGAGCGTATGACGGCGTCGGTGACCAGGTTCACAGCGGCATTCTGACCAATCACCCGCTGATGCAGGTGCTCGTCGAGGTGCAGAAGTTTCTCTCTTTCGCCTTCCATAAGGCGGGTTACCGGTATTCCCGTCCAGCGGCTGACGATATCGGCAATTTCTTCTTCGGTCACTTCTTCGCGCACCAGTTTGCCGGTATTCTGTTTCTGTTTGAGCTCATCTTCAAGGTTTTTCAGCTGTTTAAGAGCTTCGGGAAGCCGGCCGTGTTTAAGCTCGGCTGCTTTGTTAAGGTCGTAGGCCCGCTCTGCTTCGCTGATCTCCTGATTGAGCTTCTCAATCATCTCGCGATGAGTCTGCACGCGCTTGATTACCCCGCGTTCACTTTCCCATTGGGCCTTCATTGCGTTGCCCCGGTTCTTCAGATCAGCGAGTTCCTTGCGCAGCGTCTCAAGGCGATTAATGCTGTGCTCATCCTTTTCTCTTATGAGGGCAGCTTCTTCAATCTCGAGCTGCATGATGCGCCGGGTGACTTCGTCGAGCTCTGCCGGCATTGATTCAATATCAGTGCGAATCATCGCGCATGCTTCGTCTACAAGATCGATAGCTTTGTCGGGAAGAAAGCGGTCGGTTATGTAACGATGTGACAGGGTTGCAGCAGCTACCAGCGCCCGATCCTGGATTTTCACCCCGTGAAATACTTCGAATCGTTCTTTCAGGCCGCGAAGAATCGAAATGGTGTCAGGAACATCAGGCTGTTCAACCAGAACCGGCTGAAACCTGCGCTCAAGTGCAGCGTCTTTTTCAATGTGCTTGCGGTATTCATCAATGGTGGTAGCACCGATACAATGCAGCTCACCACGTGCCAGCAGCGGTTTAAGCATGTTGCCTGCATCCATTGAGCCTTCGGCTTTGCCGGCACCGACAATGGTGTGCAGTTCGTCTATGAACATTATGATCTGGCCATTACTGCTCTTTATTTCGCCGAGAACGGCTTTAAGACGTTCTTCGAACTCGCCTCTGAATTTAGCCCCGGCGATCAGAGCCCCGAGGTCAAGGGCAAAAATAGTTTTATTGCGCAGGCTTTCAGGCACATCACCATGCAGAATGCGCTGGGCAAGACCTTCTGCAATTGCAGTTTTGCCGACGCCAGGTTCGCCGATCAATACAGGGTTGTTTTTGGTTTTACGCGAAAGAATTCTGATGACCCGGCGAATTTCGGCGTCACGCCCGATTACTGGGTCGAGTTTGCCAGTTTTGGCAAGGGCAACAAGATCGCGGCCATACTTTTCAAGGGCTTCGTAAGTCTGCTCAGGGTTGGCAGAAGTGATGCGCTGGTTGCCACGAACCAAAGTCAGGGCCTGAAGAAACTGGTCGCGGGTGAGCCCAAGATCAGAGAAAATCTTGCCAACCACAGTTGATGCGCCGCTGGCAATCATTGCCAGAACCAGGTGCTCGACCGACATATACTCGTCTTTCAGAGATTTCATTTCTTCTTCTGCTTTTACGAGCATCTGCGATAGTTCACGGTTGATATAAAATTTGTCAGGCCCCATACCAGGGCCTGAGACTCTCGGAAGGCGGCTGATTGCCTGCTGTGAACGGTCGCGCATTGTCGATAGCGGAATATTAATGTTATTGAGCAGCCGGGGAACCAGATCTGCCTCATTGGTCAGCAAAGCCGCGAGCATGTGCTCAGTTGAAATTTCCTGGTGGCCATGCTGAATGGCGATGTTCTGGGCAAGCTGCAGCGCTTCCTGTGTTTTTTGTGTCATTTTGTTGATATCCATCAGAACACCTCTTCAAAAAATAGATTAACCCTTTTCCTATCTGCAATCGGCATGCCAGAATGCCTGGCACATAGCAAACAGGCTGTACAAGACTTGTTAGAACACCATGTCGGTACAAATTCTAATTGCCGAAGGCGTAGCAGCAACGTCGCAACCCTAAATAAATGCGTCACTTTTGTCGCCCATCTGCTTCGATATTAAAATTTGCATTTGCCCTTAGTTACTAAAGTTTGCTTGACAGGGAATTTAGTACAGGGATATACCCTTAGAGTTGCGAAAAACCTGTTTAATTTTTTTCAGGAGATACAGAAATGGCTCAACGAGGAATCCGTGAATATCACGGCAAAAGAATGCTTGCAAGACACCTTGATACCTACTGTGAAAACAGTGTTGGTTACGATGGGCACATCGTGCTGGTCAGCGAGAACACCGACTGGAACCAGCTCAAAAAGGAAAACCCCTGGCTTAAAACCGAGAAGCTGGTAGCAAAACCCGACCAGCTCTTTGGAAAGCGTGGAAAACACGGTCTGGTTCTGGTTAATAAAAATCTGGCTGACACAAAAGCCTGGATTGATGAGCGCATGGGTAAAAAGCAGGTCGTTAACGGTATTGATGGAACCCTGACGCATTTTCTGATTGAGCCTTGTGTACAGCATGAAGCCGAATATTATGTTGCGATTAAATCAACCGCCGAAGGCGATGAAATCTATTTTTCGCTTGAGGGCGGCATCAATGTCGAAGAGAACTGGGATAAAGTTGTCGTCATAAAAGTGCCGGTTCTCGGTGGTATGGATGATGTTAACGTCGAAAAGGCGCTTCCGGCCGTACTGGGCAAGAACAAAAAGCTGGTAGCCGGTTTTATTCGTGGTCTTTATAAATATTTTGCGGCGCTGCATTTTGCCTACCTTGAAATTAATCCGTTCGCAATTGCCGGCAGTCGCATTGTGCCGCTCGATATGGTGGCCAAGCTCGATGATACTGCCGAATTTTGCTGCAGCAAGCTCTGGGGCGAAGATATTGAGTTTCCGGCCGCTTTCGGGCAAAAACTTACCCCCGAAGAAATGAAGATTCGCGAACTCGACGCTCTCTCGGGCGCTTCGCTTAAACTGACGTTGCTGAATCCCGATGGCATAATCTGGAACATGGTTGCCGGTGGCGGGGCGTCGGTTATTTATGCTGATACGGTCTGTGACCTTGGCTTTGCCAGTGAACTGGCCTTTTATGGCGAGTATTCCGGTAACCCCAGCGCTGGCCTCACTTATGAATACGCCAAGATTGTTCTCGATCTGATGACCCGTAAGCCTGACGCGAAAAAGCGCCCAAAGACCCTGATTCTTGGCGGTGGTATTGCCAATTTTACTGATGTTGCCAAAACTTTCACAGGGATCATCAAGGCTTTGAACGAGTTCGGCGAAAAGCTGAAAAAGGTCAAGGCCAGAATATTCGTGCGCCGTGGTGGCCCGAACTACCAGGAAGGCCTCGCCAACCTGAAGGCGGCCGCTGAAAAGCTTGGTGTGCCGATTGAAGTGCATGGCCCCGAATATCACATGACCCGCGTCGTTTCTGACGCCCTGAAAGCCCGCTGATGAAAGGAACTGCAATGAGTCGACCAGATTATCTGCTTTTCGATAAAAACACCGTTTCGCTGATTTATGGCATGCAAACCAAGGCGGTTCAGCGCATGCTCGATTTCGATTACTGCTGCCGCAGAACCGTTCCGTCGGTTGCCGCTCTTGTTGATCCGGGCAAAACCGGTAGCCAGAAGGTTTTCTGGGGCAAGAAAGAAATCTTTATTCCAGTTTACCCCGATGTAAAAACCGCCATGCTGAAACACCCCGAAATCGATGTCATGATCAATTTCGCTTCTTTCAGAAGCGCATTTGATACGACCATGGAAGGTTTAAACGAAGCAAAGATCCGCACCATCGTCGTCATCGCCGAAGGCATGCCCGAACGCCAGGCCCGCCAACTGCGTGCCCTCGCCGTCGAACGCCGCAAGGTCATCATCGGCCCCGCAACTGTTGGCGGTATCGCGGCCGGCGCTTTCAAGGTTGCCAACACCGGCGGTACCATCGAAAGTATTATCGAGTCTAAGCTGCATCGCCCCGGTTCAGTTGGTTTTGTCAGCAAATCAGGCGGCATGTCGAATGAAGCCTACAACATTATCGCCCTCAACACCGATGGTTTGTATGAAGGCATAGCCATTGGCGGCGACGCATATGCCGGTTCGACCCTTCTCGAACACCTGTTGCGTTTCGAGGCTAACCCGGCGATCAAAATGCTGGTCTGCCTTGGCGAAGTCGGTGGCGAAGAAGAATGGAAAATAGTCGAAGCCGTCAAAACGAAAAAGATCAAAAAGCCCTTGGTAATGTGGGTTACAGGCACATCAATCAAATACATGCCCAAGGGCATTCAGTTCGGCCATGCCGGTGCCAAGGCTGACGCAAGCCGCGAAACCGCCGAGGCCAAAAATGCTGCCCTGCGCGAAGTCGGTGTTATTGTTCCAGAATCATTCGATGATTACGATAAGGCCATCAGAGCGACCTATGAAAAACTGGTAGCCAAGGGCACTATCAAGCCTGCCCCAGAAGTTGAGCCGCCGGTGATTCCGATGGATTACGCGGAAGCGCTGGGTCGCAATATGGTGCGCAAGCCGACCAGCTTTACCTGCACTATTTCCGACGATTCAAAAGATGAACTGCTCTATGCCGGTCACAAAATCAGCAAGGTCATTGGCGAAAATTATTCGGTCGGAGAAACGATCGGTCTGCTGTGGTTCAAAGAGCGCCTGCCCAAATGGGCCGCCGAATTCATGGAAATCGTGCTCAAGCTCTGCGCTGACCATGGCCCGGCCGTTTCAGGTGCTCATAATACGATTGTAACGGCGCGTGCCGGTCGAGATCTGATGAGCGCTGTCGCGTCGGGCATTCTCACGATTGGCCCGCGCTTTGGTGGTGCGGTTGCCGGCGCGGCCCTGATGTTCAAGGCGGCTCAAGATGCTGGTCAGACCCCAGATGAGTTTATTGCCGATCTGAAGAAAAAGAATATCAAGATTCAGGGCATCGGCCACCGTATCAAGAGCCTGAAAAACCCCGACATGCGCGTCGAACTGCTCAAACAGTATGCCAGCAAGCATTTTCCAAGAACCAGACTGCTTGATTTCGCTCTTGAAGTCGAACAGCTGACCACTGCCAAAAAAGACACACTGATTCTCAATGTCGATGGCGCAATCGGCGTTCTTTCAGTTGATATGATGTACGGGCTCGGATGGGATGAAGATAGAATTCAGACCGTTGTCAACAGCGGCGGGCTCAACGGCCTGTTCCTGCTTGGCCGCACGATCGGCATGATCGGGCATTACATGGATCAAAGCCGTCAGAAGGCTGATCTATACCGCCACCCATGGGATGACATTCTCTACGATCTGCCTGCCGGCGAGTGATTTAAGTCGAATAAGGGGCTGTTTCGGGCATTCTGAAACAGCCCCTTAATTTTTTTTTGCCGGTAATGCAGGTCTGATTTTTTGACCTGGGCAGTTTTTTTTGAGATGGGAGTGGAGGCCTTGAATCGTTGAGACTGGCTGGCGTGAAGTGGCATGCCTGAAGAATTCAGTTGCAATAAGGCTGGTGCTAAACTTTTTGCTCGGGTTCGTCTTCGTCGCAGGCCAGATACTTGCGGGCCGCCAGCAGCAGAACAAATGAGAATGAGCAGAGCAGAAGGTCGAGAACGGTCAGGTCTGGGCGCATGGTTTTGCGGGCGACGACGAAAGCGAGCAACTCGAGAACCGCTTCAGGCTTGTGGGTCAAAAGAGTGCGGATCAATTCGAGGCAGATAACGAGGAGCAGAATCCGGTTAATGATCTCGTAAAGGGTATCGATATTGCTCCAGTCGATGCCACCCAGCATAGCGACTGACGAAACGAAGAATACCGCCATTCCGGTCAGGAGCGAAACTGCAAGAATGCGTTCCGTCCACATGGTAATGCGATGCAATAATTCTGAGACACTGGCAACTCGCGGCATATACAGCCCTCCTGAAAATTTGTACAGAGTGCTGATCCGTTTTTTTGTTGTACTTTCGTTGAAAAATAGCGTTTTTTGCAGGTTTTGTCAAACACCAAAATCCGTGAATCTCGCGTATTTCTCAAAGATAAGGTAAGCCTTTCGCG
>DAOPYA010000096.1:0-16548 GCA_035352635.1 Candidatus Rifleibacterium sp. | reverse complement strand
CTGGCTAAAATTGAGGGGCGAAATCCGGCTTATTCAGTTAAATGCCGGGTGGCTGCCTCAATGATCTGGGATGCTGAAAAGAGAGGGATTCTCACACCCGGAAGCAAAGAAGTGACTCTTGTAGAGCCAACCAGCGGCAACACAGGTATCGGTTTGGCTTTTGTGTGTGCGGCCCGGGGGTACCCATTGATTTTGACGATGCCCGAAACCATGTCGGTTGAGCGTCGGCGCATGTTGGCTGGTTTTGGGGCCAGACTTGTTTTGACCGAAGGCGCCCGGGGAATGAAAGGGGCTATTGAGGAAGCGGAAAAGCTTGTGGCTGCCGACCCTGAAAGGTTTTTCAGCCCGCAGCAGTTTAAGAATCCGGCTAACCCTGAAATACATTATCAGACAACCGGGCCAGAAATCTTTAAAGATACCGAAGGCAAAATTGATATTTTTGTGGCCGGAGTTGGAACCGGAGGCACCATCACGGGTGTAAGCAGATATCTGAAGCAGGGCAGGGGCCTTGCCGTCTGGGCGGTAGCTGTCGAACCGGCTGCTTCACCTGTTCTTACACAGCTTAGAAACGGTGAAGCGCTGAAGCCTGGGCCGCATAAAATTCAGGGCATAGGCGCAGGCTTCAAACCTGATACTCTCGACATGAGTCTGGTTGATGAGGTGGCCACGGTAACCAATGAAGAAGCTATGGAATTTGCCCGGCGCCTGCATCGCGAAGAGGGTATAACCGTTGGCATTTCGTGCGGTGCGGCAATGGCCGTTGCGGCGCGTCTGGCCATGCAGGCTGAAAACGCCGGCAAGACGATTGTAACCGTGTTTCCTGACTCGGGTGAGCGTTATATAAGCACTGAGTTGTTTGCCGGTTTATGAAAAGAGGCCTGCTTGTGCCAGGTTTATTTATTCATCGTAGCTTCTGTATGCTGGGCTTGCTGTTAATGGTGCTGGTTGTTCAACCTGCGCGTGGTGGTGACCCGTTTGCCGATCTGCAGGTGCCAAAGGCGGGGGTCGCGAGTCTTAGCGTCGATGCAGGCTCAAGCAGGGGCAGCAGTTTCTGGAAAAATGAAATTCTCAGCCAGTTTTCATTTTCTTCGGCTGTTGATAGTAGTGATCGGCCTTATCACCGGCATTCCTACGGATTTGAGATTTTGAAAAAGTTTGCGAATGCGGTTTCAACTACTTCGAGCTTCAATCTGCAAACCCGTCTGGTGTTCAGGCGCAATTTTGTCTCGGTTATGAACGACATGGAAGGTGAACTTCGTAACCAGGTTTTTCTTGAGTATCACAACTTCTATGTTGATCTATACAATGCTCTCGACACCTGGATGCCGTCAGACAGGCGAGCTGAAAATCTCGGGCGGTTCAACTTTCGTTTTGGGCGCTTCTATCTGCCATTCGGGCTGAATCTGCAGACCGACACCCATGCGACGGTGCTGCAGCTTTCTAATGATCGCAATTTTGGCTTTGAGCGTGACTGGTATGCCGGATTCTGGGGCGCTTTAAACCCGAACCTCAATTACGATCTTTATTACCTGCTCGGTTCGGGGTATGAAATGACCGACAAAGGGCAGAAGGGTCTGCTGGGCGCCAGAGTCAGTCTGGCCAATCGTTACCTGTATGATCACGGTCTTGAAGGCGGTATTTCTCTGTTGATCGGCGAGAGAATCTCGAAACATGCCGTGATGCGCAGTCACAATGTGATGTTGCACGCTGAGCGCGGCAAGGTGGTTGACACGACGCGAATTGGCATCGATGGGCGTTATGGAATGGCGGTTCCGGGGGGGAGAATGACTCTGACCGGTGAGTTTAGCTGCGGGCGTGATGAACAGGATGACCTGTTTTCGCAGCTTTATCAGCTTGATTTTTTGCGTCGCGACCGGCGGTTTGGCTGGTCAACCCAGTATCGGCGTTTCTGGCAGGAGCTTGGTCAGCGTGAAGTTGACGCGTCAATGCTTGGGGAGTTGACCTGGTATATGCATAATGACATCGGTAATGCCAACCTTGCATGGATAAAGCTTAACGTTGAGAAAAGGTTGGCGGTGCAGTCTGGTTCTGAAGACACGCTTACCACTCTGCAATACTACCGTTACTGGTGAAGATTTTGTTTGGGTTCTACTATCTACTATCTGTTATCAGGGGCGCGGTCAAGGAGTTTTTATGAAAAATTTGCGAACCATTCTGCTGGTTTTGGTGCTCTGCTGGCCTGCTGCGGTGGGTTATGGCGCGATCGGATGCACCTTGAATAATCCTGCCCAGGATTTAAAGTTTCTTTTCCCCGAAGTGACGAGCTTTAAGGAAGAGATTCGTGAGTTCAGGCATTTCCCTGACGGGCAAAATTTGTATTCAGAACTTAAAGACCGCCTTGGAACAGACCTGGACCCGGTTTATGAAGCTTTCGCGACCCCTTACACAGTATATACCGTTTATAAGGGAAACGAGCTGATCGGCATCGTGCATGGGGTGAATGTGCCGGGCCGCGGAGGTGTTATTCAGGTTTTTCTGGCCACTGACCCGAAAACCGGCCAAATAGGCAATTTCTTTTTTCAGCGCCTTGAAAGCCCTGAAGCCAGGTCTTTGAAAAATAAGGAATTCAGAAAGCGCTTCAATGGCCTGACACTGGCTGACTTTTACAAACACGACTATTTCAGGCGTGCCGAGCCTGAAAGTAAGGATGACAAGTTGCAGGCGATTCTTGAAAGTTTTGGGTCGGGGAAGCAGGGACCTGACTTTGCGGCCTCTCTGCGCGGTGTCCGCAAAAATCTGATTCTGCTTGACATGTTTATTTATAACCGTTTGTTTGAGCCTTTCTTCAAAAGAACTGCCGAATTGCTGAACAGTAAAGGACGGGAAAAATGAAAAAAATACTGGTTTTTTGCGTCTTTGTCGCTCTGTTTCTGGCCGGGTGGCTGTTATTAAACGTCAAAGCCCCGACGCATTACGGCGCGGTCATCGCTGCTGACGCGCCGCTGGTAAAAATGGCTGATGCCTATGGCAACCAGGAGCGCTATCTGAGCACACCTGTGGTCATGCAGGGCAAGATTACCCGGCAATGCCCGAGCAGCGGCTGCTGGTTTTATCTCGACGACGCTTCTGGCCGTCAGATCAAAGTAGAACTCGGCCACCTCGGTTTGAAGTTTCCGCAATGGGTAGGCAGGAGCGCCAAAATCGAAGGTCGATTGCTGCAGAACAAAGAAGAGCTTGAACTGGTCGGTAATGGTGCCGAATTCTTCTGACCCATCGCCACCAGCCTTTTTGAGATTACTTTGTCATGTTGTTTTGCTGAAAATTTGCACAATTATTCGCTGTGACAAACCTCGTATGCCAGATTATCAGGCGATTCGTTTGCGGCATGCAGCGAATAAACCAGGGCTGGCCTGCATGCTCTGTGATGTATTGCACAAACACTAAGGGGGCCTGATTATGCGCTTTTTTGCCTTTGCCTGCAAAAATCTATTTCGCAGACCTGTGCGAACCGGCCTGACCGTGCTGGCCATTGCGCTGGCGGTGGCGGTAGCCGTGAGTCTTATTGGCTTTAACATCGGTTACCGGCGCTCGATCGACACCAGCATTGATAAGCTTGGTTTTCAGGTGATGATTATGGCCAAGGGCTGCCCCTATGAAGCCGCCACAATGATGCTGAAGGGCGGTACTGGTCTGGTGTACCTGCCGGCATCAACCTATGAAGAAGTTCGCTCTGACCCTGATATTTCAGCTATCACTCCCATTTTTGTAGGGGTTGCCGAGAAAGAAGCCTCTGGAATCAGCGACGAAGGCGGGTCATCGTTTGCGATTATCTCGGGTATCGAAGTCGCGAGTTTTCGCGATATGAAACCCTGGATGGCTATTGCTCAGGGGGCCGGCCAGGCCGGTGGCAGGTGGTTTGCCGACTCGGCGACCGGCGAAGTGGTTCTTGGTTACGAAGTTGCTGAATATGAGCAGCGCAAGGTGGGTGACTCGTATTTTGTTTCAATCACACCCTATGGTCAGGTTGAGCCGGTAATGACCGAGCTTAAGGTCGTTGGCATTCTTGAGCGCACCGGCACCCAGGATGACGGCACGGTTTTTATGCCGATCCTTGAAGCCCGCCGCCTTTTTAACCGGCCCAACGAACTGACGATCGTCGGCTTCAAGCTGAAAAATTTCTCTGGTCTGGCCTTGCGTCAATTTGAGCAGCGCTGGGCAAAGCTGCCTGAAGTTCAGGTTGTCGGGCTTCAGCAGGTGAAGACGACCCTGGTAAGTCTTGTTGAGACTGCCCAGACGATGATTGCCTCGGTTGCGGTGGTTGCTATCATCGTTGCGGTCATCGGCGTAATCAACTCGATTCTGATGAGCGTTTTTGAAAGAACCGGTGAAATAGGCATCATGAAGGCAATTGGTGCGACCCGCAGTGATATTTTTCAGATCATCTGGCTCGAAACCATGGCAATTTGTATCGGAGGTGGTCTGGCCGGGGTATTGCTGGCGGTTTCCGGCACGAGTCTTGTTGAGAAGGCACTGCAGTCATTAATTGATTTTGGCACGAAAGGTTCGCTGGTTGCGATTACCCCTGAAGTAATGCTGACCGCCTTACTGGGTTCAGCGGTAATCGGGTGTTTTGCAGGGTTGTACCCGGCCTGGCGTGCTTCTTCGCTGCGACCGGTCGAAGCGATCCGCGAGGGTGAATAAACTGGAGAAAAAATCATGAACTACATTGAACCAGCAGCAAAGCAGATAATTATCGGGGCCAGGGGCCTTAAGAAGCATTACCAGCGTGGCATTGAGACGATCAAGGCTCTTGATGGTGTAGATATAGACGTGCGGGCCGGTGAAATGGTTTCGATTCTCGGGCCATCTGGCTCAGGCAAGACGACGTTGATCAATTTGCTTTCATGCCTTGACGCGCCAGATGGTGGAACACTCGAGATCGCCGGGCGGCAGGTCGCAGGCCTGTCTGAAGAAGAACTGGTGGGTGTGAGGCAGGGGGTGCTCGGGTTCATTTTTCAGAAGTTTCATCTGTTGCCAACTTTGACGGTCGCCGAGAATGTTGAACTGCCGTTGATGTTTCTGAATCGGCCGGTTGATCGCGAAAAAACTCTCGCAGTGCTCAGGCTGGTTGATCTAGAGAACCGTGCCGGCCACCTTCCCAGAGAGTTGTCAGGCGGGCAGATGCAGCGGGTTGCGATTGCCAGAGCCCTGATTGCTGAAAACCGGGTGATGATTGCCGACGAGCCGACGGGAAATCTGGATAAGGCGAATGGTGAAGCTGTCTTTGCGCTGTTTCGCAAGCTGGTGGCCGAAAAAAATCTTGCCATAGTGGTAACGACGCACAATCTGGCGCTTGGTGGTCTTGCCGACCGGGTTATTACCCTCGAAGACGGGCGGATTGTCGAAGAAAAAATTAATTCACGGTAAACAATTGTTTTGTTCGTGCCGATAGTGCTCTTCAGCGTTTTCGAGGAGTACCACTATGCAGATGCAGAGAAGTAATCGAGGGTTTCTGGGTTTCGTCATTTTCTTTCTGATTGTATTTGGCCTGGTAGGCATCTATTTTGGTTATCAATGGTATGACCAGCGGAATTACATCAATCTTTACGATGGCGAAATGACACGCCGTATCGATATGCCGCCATTTGCCGAGCGCCTGACCTCTTCTGATCGTGAACTGCTCGGCGAATGCGTGCTCTCGATTGGCACCAGTCTCGATCAGACCAGCGATTTTTACAAGGGCATGTCTGATCGTTACGGCTACCTGTTCAACCTGACAGAAAATGGCCTGACCATGGAAATTCGCAAAAATTATTCGGTGGTTGGCACATTTGCCGGCGGCAAGCTCACTCTGAACTGGAAACCGCTACTGAACGCAAAAATGAAAAAGAAAGCCGAGTCGCTCTTTGCCGGTGAAATGGCAAAACCTGAAGCGGCTGCAAAAAACACTAACTGAAGTTTGCGCCTGGCTTCGGCTTATTCAACCGCCTGCCGAAGTATAAGCCCTGATGGTTCGTCGCCAGAACATGGTCGTAGCGATGACTGCCATCAGGGCTATTATTGTGCCCTGAAAAACAAGGCCAGGTGAAGCAGTGCCGAGCAAGGCCATAGCCGGCACCGAAGACAGGTAGGCTACCGGCAGAAAAGTGAAGAATAAAAAACGCAGTCTTGACGGGTAGACATCAGCGGGGTAGCGGCAGAGAGCGAACATCGACCACATGATCTGGGCGGCGTCATCGAGTCTTTCGAGTAAGACTGCCAGGCTCATCAAAAAAAGAAATAGACTGTAAACCAGCATCAGCGATGATGTCATGCCCAGACCAAACAGCAGCAGGTTGCCGGCAGTCATCTGGATAGTGCCGTTCCAGGCCAGCCAGGCCAGTAACGCAATCGCGGTGCCCAGACTGCCAAGTTCTTCAAAGGAAACACGCCGCAATGACAGGATCAACTGAGCGTTGACCGGCTTGGTCAGCAGCAGATCAAGACTACCAGAATTGACCATCTCGCCCATTGCCACCAGGTTTGGATAGAGAAAGATGAATTGCAGGGCAAAAACGGTCATAAAAACGCCGTAGAGAACCAGCATGTGCTGTGATGACCACCCGGCAATGCTCTGGGCGGCTGTGAAGAAAACCAGATACTGCAGAAAGCCAAAAACAAAATCAAGAAAGTTGGCAAGAATAGAGAAAGCAAAACTGGCACGGTATTCAAGTGCCTGCATGATCGATGCTTTCCAGAGTTTGAGAATTATGCCAGCCTGACGCATGCTAACCACCATAGGCCGAATAGACCTTCAGCCCTCGTTTCCAGACCTGTCGGGCGATTAATGCAAAACAACCGGCCCAGATAATTGTGGTCACTAACCCCTGGGCGATCTGCCCCGAATTCAGGCGCCCGGTCAGTATTTCGATCGGAAAACTGAGCATGTATCGGTAAGGAAGCAACTCGGCGATCTGGCGAATATGCTCGGGAAAAGTGGCAACCGGTATGATCATTCCGCCGAACAAAGCCCAGATGCCACCATTGAGAATCAGATTCAGAGTGGTTACATCTTCGAGCCAGAACCCGGTCAAAGAAATCGACCCGGAAACCAGCATCCGCAACAGGCCACCGAGTAGAACCGCCGCTGCTGCGCACCCAAGCAGTGGCAGAGTCAGATGCCCTAAAACCAGCCTGTCTCTGATAAGAAAACCCATAATCAATGTAAATGGCAGCAGGTAAAGCAACTGAATGAGATTATTCGCCACACTCTCGAGAACATAGCCTGCCAGCGGCGGGTATGGTTTGAGCAATTCGCGACTCAAAGAGCCATCGCGCACCGAGAGTGGAAACCTGAAAACGAGCCGGCTGTCGGTAAGATTGAGAATTACCGGGACCATCAGGTAATAGAGCAGATAATCGGCATCTGAATATGGGTTCTCAGCGGTCTTCTCGATCGAAAGCCAGGCTGATGCGAGTACCATCGGCAGCAGCAGCAGGCGCACCGCCTGAATTAGCATCAGGCCACGGTAGGTGAGAATGATCTTGAAATGAGCCGCCAGGGTGGCAAGGTTGGCTGTCAGGTTTTTCATGCCGATGGTTTCGGGGGGGCGTCGCCGGCCGCAAACAGCTGACCGATAACCTCTTCGAGCGGTGCGTCTTCGATGCTGAGGTCGGCAATCTGACCGGTTGTGTACAGACAGGCGGCAAGTTCGCCCACCAGTTCGCGGCTGACGAGAAAACGGTAAAGCTGCCCCTCGTGGTGAATCAGGCGGCAGCCTTCACGCATTTTGCATGGGAATTCACCGTTATTGATCACCACGGTCATTATTTTTTCGGGCCGCATCCGGTCGGTCAGTTCGCGCAGGCCGCCATCGAAGACCTTGCTGCCATGGTTGATGACGATGACCCGCTGAGCCAGGGCGGCAACGTCATCCATGTAATGTGAAGTGAGCAGAATGGTTGGCTTGAAGCGCCGGTGGTAATCAAGCAGAAAATTGCGGATCTTCTTCTGCATCAGAATATCAAGGCCGATTGTTGGCTCGTCAAGAAAGAGAATCGCGGGCTGGTGCAACAAAGATACTGCGAGTTCGCAGCGCATGCGCTGGCCCAGAGAAAGCTTGCGCGTCTGAGTCTGCAGACAGTCGGTGATCTCGAGCATGTCAATCAGTTCGTCGATTCGGGTCTTATACTGTTCATCAGTCAGGCCGTAGATTCGACGATGGATTTCAAAAGTTTCGACCGGGGGGAGATCCCACCAGAGATTCTGTTTCTGGCCCATTACCAGCGAGATGCTCCGCAAAAAATCGTGATCACGGTTAAAGGGGTCGAAACCAAGCACCTCAATGCTGCCAGCACTGGGCACCAGAAGGCCTGAAAGCATTTTTAGCGTTGTAGTTTTGCCGGCACCGTTCGGGCCAAGAAAACCGATGATTTCGCCACGATTGATGCTCATGTCAAGGCTAACAACCGCCTCAACGTTTTTGTATACCGGCGAGAAAAAGTTTCGTACGCTGGCAGCCAGTCCTTCGCTTTTAAGCCGGACACTGAATACCCGGCTCAACTGGCGGGTGATGATTGCTGTTTCATTGCTTGGCATGCGGCCATGTTACTCATACCCGGCCAATAATACAAGCCATTGCCGCATTGTTTATTGGCAGAAGAGCTTCTGGCAATTACGAAAGTTGATTTTGCCAGACTTATGGAGTATTAAATAATGATCTTGTATCACACACACCAACAGGAGAAAAAGCATGTCCAAGGGCCCCATTTCGTCTTTCATTGAAAAGCACTACCTTCACTTCAATTCAGCCGCGCTGGTTGACGCAGCCAAAGGCTATGTGACTCACCTCAATGAGGGTGGCAAAATGATGGTTACCCTCGCCGGTGCCATGAGCACAGCCGAACTCGGCAAATCCCTTGCCGAAATGATCCGCCAGAACAAGATTGCGATTATCACCTGCACTGGCGCAAATCTCGAAGAAGACATCATGAATCTTGTGGCTCATAACCATTATAAACGGGTGCCGCATTATCGCGATCTGACCCCCAAAGATGAATGGGAACTCCTCGAAGGTGGCTTGAACCGTGTTACCGATACCTGTATTCCAGAAGAAGAAGCATTCAGACGCCTGCAAAAACATATTCACAAAATCTGGAAAGACGCTGACACCAAAGGTGAACGCTTTTTTCCGCATGAATATATGTACAAGATGCTGCTTTCCGGAGTCCTGAAAGAGCACTACGAAATCGACCCGAAAGACAGCTGGATGCTGGCCGCCGCTGAAAAGAATCTGCCGATCGTTGTACCCGGCTGGGAAGACTCCACCATGGGCAATATCTTCGCTTCATATTGTATAAAGGGCGAAATCAAGCCCTCAACCATGAAGTCGGGTATTGAATATATGATGTGGCTGGCTGACTGGTACACCAAAAACTCGGGCGGAAAAGGCATCGGGTTTTTCCAGATTGGCGGCGGTATTGCCGGTGATTTTCCGATCTGCGTCGTGCCGATGCTTTACCAGGATCTCGAAAGAACCGATACCCCGTTCTGGAGCTATTTCTGCCAGATTTCTGATTCCACAACCAGCTATGGTTCATATTCTGGTGCGGTTCCGAACGAAAAGATCACCTGGGGCAAGCTCGATATCAACACCCCGAAGTTCATCGTCGAATCAGACGCCACGATCGTTGCGCCGCTGATTTTCGCATGGATTCTCGGCTGGTAAGCTAACTTAACGAATTTCAAGAAGTTCATACAAAGGGAAGGTTCTAGACCTTCCCTTTATTTCTGTACGTTCGATAAAGCGCAGCCGGGCCGAGCCTTTCAGCAGTCTTATACTGTTCGGGCAGATAATGATGCCGGTCTGCGTTGCTCTGGTCGCCTGTGCTTTTAATCTTGATGCAAGATTGACCGGGTTGCCGATCACGGTAAAATCAAGTTTGCCGTGTTTTGAGCCGATTTTGCCTGAAACTGCAGGCCCGGAAGCTATTCCGGCCATAATTTTGCGTTTACCGTCGCCGCAGATTGCCTCGCGAATTCCGAGAGCAGCCCGGCAGGCTGAAAGAGTGTAGTCATTCTCAGCATGGTTCGGCAGCAGGTTCTGGCTTCTAAATACCAGCATCAGGGTTTCTTCGACGAGTTTGTCGATGGTTCCATGGTGGCGGTCGGCGATTTCGGCGGCTATATCGATCAGAAACCCTATTTCAGCGGTAACTTCTTCAGGGCTTGCCTGACTGCGGAAATCTTTGAACCCGGCTATTGAGATGAAAAGAACGGCTGCATCGATTCTTTCGCCGCCTGGTTGCAGGTGCAGGCCGCTGGCGGCTTCAACTTCCTGAATGACAGAATCAGAAACATAACTGCTGAGGCGCTCTTTTTGCAGCAGACCGGCAGTCATTTCGTTAAAGGCCTCGGTGAGAGGTTCAAACTCATCGCCAGACCGAAAATTGATGTGTTGCGTGTAGTTGCCGGCCGCAACCCGTTCGGCAGAGTTTCGCAGCAACTGAATAGGCTTGACAAGGGTTCGGCGCAGAAACATTACCAGCACCATAACGATGAGCAGAAAATACCCGGCGACAATCAGGAGCGTCACAACCTGCGAATTTTGGCTTTCGTTGAGCGGTATTGCCCTGATAATCAGAATGCAGTTGAGATTATGCAGAAAAGTTGCCGTGTTGAGGGTGTTTCTGTCTTCCCATGAAGATGAACTGCAAGTTTTGAGGGTTTTTTCAGCACTGCCTTTTATGGCAGCGAAATCAAAGTTTTCTACGTAAAATGCTGCCTGGCTCTCGGGCAATTCGGCGGGCAGTTCGACCGGAATAAAGCATTTCTGCACGAGAAAGTCGCCATGCCGCTGATTGGCGAGCAGTTCCGGCTGCTCGTGAAGAATTCTGGCCAGCAGGTCACGTGCTTTGAATTTGAAAAGCGTCAGAGCTTTTGCCTCGGCAAAGCGGTTGTCTCTGGCAAAAACCGGCATGGTTGCATAAAGCAGGCCCGGGTTGATAGCGCCCCAGCGGTGCAGAGTGCCCACCGATTCAAGAAAGACGCCGATACCCTTTGATTTAAAACTGACCATGCCCAGCAGGTTTGGATCGACCATACCATCAGGCCCTACAGGTTTCAGCGAATTGCGCAGCGCCACAAATCCAAGGTCTTTCATATCGGTTTCGAACTCGTTAAGTTTTTCGTTTTTGTCGATCACAACAATAATCTCGCGTTCGTTCTCATTGTAGATTGCCATGGTCGCTGAATGCGCCGGCAGCCATCTTTTTAAAAAACTGGCGGCAGCGTTAAAGTCGAGTGAACCCAGAAACTTGGTCAGATCCGCAAGTTCCCGTTCGCGTGCGTTGAGTGAGGCGGTGATGGTGCGGTTAATCTGGTCTGCCTGCAGTTGAATGTGCTGGGTCATTTCGGAGATGGCAAAATCTTTGATGAATTGTTCGTGCCAGGCAGCAGCGACAATCAAAGTCGAGAATGGCAGCAGCGAAGCGGCCAGCACACTGATGAAAAGCCTCGGCCCGATGCGCAGACTGCTGCCAAAACCGAAGAAATACAACCGCAAAATTACCATGCTTGCTACCAGAACCATCAGCAGCGCCGGAAGCCGCGTTGATGTAATCACCCCCCGAAGCGGGTGTTGCATTATTGCTGCCGGAGCCGTAACGCTTAGTATTGGCAATCTGGCAATCAGTTCAGGCAGCCTGGCAGGGTAGAGGGTTCCGCCCGTCGCCAGTCTTAGCAGAAGATCTGCTGTGGGCAGAGCGGTCAGGCTATAACCATGCTGCCTTGAACCGTGAAACTGCATTCGGTCATTGCTCAAACGATAAATGGCACGCCAACCCTCGTCACTGCTGGTGAATTGCCTGGTAAACCCATGGTTGCTGACCTCGCCACAAGCCTTCTCAACAAGCTTTCTCACTGGTATGTCGCGTTCGCGAAAAATCAGGATATGGCCACTGCCTGCTTCGGGTTGGCCGGGGGTTTGCAGATAATAGATCAGGAGGCGCCCCAGCGAAGGCTTGCCAGAAAAGGCGCCTAGAGCGCGGCCGGCCTTGAGCTGTAATATGCCCGGGCTGCTCAACAGGCTGCGAAGGTAGCCCCTCGAACGGTGCGAGCTTGCTGAAGCTGCGTTATTGGTCACCCGGGCCGCGCTGCCGACCTGCCTGGTCAGAAGGTTTTTCATCATTGTGCGTGAAATAAGGCCCAGATCACCTTTTACCGCTTCATGGACTGACATTGAGAATTGGTCGCTTGCAACATGGTAACTGAAGATGGCGGCCGGTTGAAAAGTGAGCGAGCTATGTAATAAATTTGCCAGTTGCCCGGCGTTCACTTCTGGATTGGCAAGCAATGGCCCGGTACATTCCGAAAGGCGTGTCTCAAGAAAGCTCGAAAAACTCAAACTGTCGCGAAAATCCACGAGTTCCTGATGCAGCTGCAATTTTATTTTTTCTTCAAGCTGCTGTTCACCCTCGGTCAGAATGCTGTCAGTGGCGGCAAACAGCAGGATTACCGGCAATACAATCAGAAAAACCCAGATGGCCAGCAGGCGCCATGGGTTGGCACGCAATGAGGTTTTAAAAAGCACCGGGCCTGGGTCAGTCATGCTTCAGCTCCCGGTAATAAAAATTAGAATCGTTACCTGGCGCCGGGGGGCAAAAAGAAAAATGCCTTTCCATCAGCTTGCAGGTGGCCTGATCAACAAAAATTCGGCTGGAAATACCGTTTTTGGTCATCGCTTCAAGACTTTCGGCCCTCTGAATAGCGTCGCCAAGCAGAAAGAATTCGCGACGCCTTGAAGTGCTGCCCGCAAAGCCCAGCACCGCCTCGCCGCTGGCAATGCCTATTCCGGTCGCAATTTCACAGAGCTTTTGCTGCCTGCGGCGAGAATTAAAGGTAGCAAGTGCCTCTCGCATCGCCATGGCAGCTTTGCCGGCCCGGCAGGCATGGTTTTCGTCGCCTTTGTCTGGGTAGAAAGCCGCAATGATCGCATCGCCAACTATTTTTTCTATTGAACCGCCATTCGCGGTAATCGCGGTTTCCATCGCCGTAAAATACTCGTTGAGGAGGCTGACGATTTCTTCGGGCGGGTATTGCTCTGATATTGTGGTGAAGCCACGAACATCTGAGCTGAGAACGGTTACCATAGTGCGGCCGGAGGGCAGGGCACTCTTGCCGCCTGCCAGACTTTCAAAAAGTTTTTCCGAGACGAAGCGTCGCATTTTGGCACGTTGGCAAAGACCGTTTGACATGCGGTTGAAGCTGTCGGCAAGTTCGGCAAATTCATCGCCGCTTTGAATTTCGGCCCTGACATCCAGCTGATTGCTTTTGATACTTCCGACAAAGGCAAGCAGGGTTTGTACCGGCACCAGAAGTGCCTCAGCCAGCGCGTCGGAAAGAAGAGCCATTGCGAGAACCGCGTAAACAAGCAATGCCATTGGCAGTGCGCTTGAGAGAGGTGAAGCGAGGGGGATTGCCGGTAGAATAGCCCGGGCGGTGATAATGACCGGGATATCTTCGTAATAGACCCAGCTTTGCAGTTCGATCTCGTCGCCAGGCCGGTTGATCAGCGACCCGGAGGTGCGTCGTTGCAGTGCTTTGTCAGCTATGGCCCGTAATGGTGCAACCCCTGGCCCGGTTCTCGGTATCTGCAGTTCACGCAGCTCACTTGGGCCGCGCAGAAAAAGGCTGTAATCAATCTGGTGCCTCTCTGAATAGTCAGTGAGAAGCGCGGGCGCCTGCCGCCATATCTGCTTGAGAAGACTGCGCATGACAGGCAGGTCGCCAATTTCATGAAACAGAATTGCCTCAGGTTTATCAGGGGTTTGCGGTCTTGCGATTAATTGATTGCAGGCTCGCTTCAGGGCAGAAATCGAGAGAAAGTTTCTGATCGGCAGGCTTTCCTTCGCCAACAACGGCCCGGTTGCGAAGACATCCCAGTATGAATCGGTAAAACTGTTTAACAGCAGCTGTTTTCGCATCAGTTCATTGATAACCTGATTGCCAGGGTCTATGGCATCAAGTTCTGAGAGAATGCGGCACAGGCCGCCCATTTCACGGAGATTGCCGTCATAGGCTTTCTGATTGAAGAATTTTATCATGCGTGCTTTGCGGCTGAAAAACATGCTGATATTCGCGAACTTTAGCAGTTCATAGGGTTCTGTCATTTTGACCGGGCCGTTATCGTCGTCGGTCGATGCATACAACGAATCGGCAAAATGCTTCTTGAAACCCTGAAACATGATTCCCAGACGCGGGTCGTTCTCGCTGATCATATTTTCGAAAAGCTGTAGATGCTGACGCATCCGGGTCTGGCAGTTGTGGATGGCCAGACGTTCATCATGGTTTCTTATTAACAGGCCTATGATCAAAAACCCGGCCACCGGAAGCATGACGGCGAGAGCCACCGCCAGGCGCAACTTGCCGCCAAGCTTGCACGGCAGCACAACCGGGCCTGGTAAAAATCTTACGAGAGCTGCAAACAATAACAGAAGCAGAAGTCTTATAATTACACCCAGCAGATTGGCCGGTTTCCGATATGCCGAACGCAATTGCGCGGCTTCGATAGAGGTTACCATGCAATGCGAGCCGAGAAACTGCCTGATTTTGTTGCTTGAATCAGGGTTCTTGAGGCCGTAGTCTTCAGCAAGTGTGTGAAATACGGTTGGAAAATCAGCAAAGTAGAAAAAACGGTCGCCCTGCTGTTGAAAGAACGGCTGAGTAACGGTTTTGCGCAGCAGGTGACGACTTGCATCGCTAACTCTGCCGGCCATCGCCTTTTTGAGCAGCGCAGCCGGCGGCATATCGCAGTTGTTAAAGCAGCAGTAATATAGCCCGAGCAACTTTTCCTGTGGCGGAAAGCCGGCGTTAAGTAAATGAAAAATCTGGTAAGAGCGCTGGTTGCCAAAACGGTTTGAAAAAAAAATGCGAGCCTGCGCCTGATAAAGCATCGGGTTCGAAAATGGCGAAATATTCTCGACGAAATATTTGGCAAAAATCTGGTGTGGGCTCTCGTTGATTTCACGGTTGCGGTCAATAAAAGCTTCAATTCTCTCTGTCAGATTTTTGCCGTCAGTCAGAAAATTTACCGGGTCGTCATCGACGCAGGCCAGGCCATAGACGGCAGCCTCCGCAAAGGTTGCCCGGGTTGCAGCATCCGGGAAAAGCTGAATGGCTGTCCATAGCCAGTGATTTCGCAGGTCGCAATCGGAGGCCAGCATCAGAAAAGGCTTAATTTGGTAATGTCGGCTCAGAAATTGTCTTGCTTTGTCTATGAATGTGGCATCAATAAGTTTCGGGTCAATTCCTTGGGTAAAGGTCAGCTGCCGTTGTGATTCTTCACCGCCCTTGAGGCCAAAGTGGCTGTTGAGATGGCTCAGGGCCTTTTCAATGTACACATCCGGTCGCAGCGCATCCTGAAATTTTTCCATCTCATACATCAGTTTCTCGCGTGCCAGAACTTCAAGATGGGTTTCGTCACGCTCTGCTAATACTGTCAGGCTGTGCTGCAGAAACGGCAAGGGAAGCAGCAGCAGCAGACCGGCAATTGCCATGCCGATAATACGTGTTGTTTTTCCTGTGCTTATCTCAAGCATGCCCTGTGATTTCCCCTGTCCTTGTTCCTCTGATGGTCAGACGCAACAAATTTATCACACTCCGGGTTCACGGGGCAGAGGTCAGGGTGTTTTTTTGCGCACGTATTTTTTCATGAAGCCGTTAAGGTTCGAAAAAATACCCATGAGAATGTTCACTTCACGCAGGGTCGGGGTTGCCCGGTGAAAAAATGACCGGATAACCTGAAATAGCCCGTCAGGATTGATTTTTGGCAGAAATTCACACATGTTCAATACTTTGTCCATGTGGCGGTATAGGCGGGCCAGCTCGTCGGTGTTGGCTGGCTTTTCGAATGGATCATCGGCCGCCGCCTTTTCGAGGGGCACGGGAATACCGAATTTTTGAAACAGTTCGTAGGCAATCAACAGAACGGCCTGAGAAAGATTCAGCGAAGTGCAGCCGACATCAGTGACGACGCGCATGGTTCCCATGGTGTGTTGCAGATCGTCTTTGGTAAGGCCCCATTCTTCGCGGCCGAAAAGAATCGACACCGGGCCGCTTTTGAGCGCCTCACCAATTCTTTCGAGACCTTCGCGCACAGTGTAATTCGGCTCATGGTATTCGCCCCGCCTGTTGGCAGTGCCGAGCACCAGAACGCTGCCGCTTATAGCTTCAGGAATAGTCTGCACTGTTCTTGCGCTTTCAAGGATGTCGGTCGAGTGCATCGCCATTTTGATTGCATCAATATTCATCTCACAGCCGGGGCGAACTACCGTCAGGTCGCGCAGGCCGAAATTCTTCATGGCCCGGCAGGTGGCACCGACATTAAGGGCACCTTGCGGCTCGACAAGAACTATTCTGATCTTTTCAAGCAGCGGGCTGGTAGGTTCAGACAAGAAAAATCTCCAAAAAATGGGAATAAAAAATAGGCCCGAGCGGACTTGAACCGCTGACCCCCACGATGTCAACGTGGTGCTCTAACCAAACTGAGCTACGAGCCTTTACGTAACCAGATAATAGCATTCTCCATTTTTAAAGTCAATAAATTTAGC
>DAOPYA010000095.1:0-16763 GCA_035352635.1 Candidatus Rifleibacterium sp. | reverse complement strand
GAAAAAGCAGAAGACTGCGACTGATAATTCGATAATGCCTTTTCAAGGCTGGCAAATTGCTTTAATAGAGCTTCTTCGCGACTGCGCAACCTTTCTTCCTGACTTGAAATTTGCGTGTTGATCGTGGAAATCTGCTTGGCCATCTCGTTATTGGAAGTAACGCCGGTTCGGCCAACTTTTTTAGTTAACAGGCCATCTGACTTGGTGTATTCGTTGAGCGCAGTTTTCAGACGGCGGGCAATGCCCATTTTGTTGGTGTCGGTTGACTCCTGGTTGAAGAGTGCGGCAACCTTGTCGGGGTTTTCGCCCAGAGCCTTTTTTAGGGTGTCTTCATTCGATATCTTGAGAGAACCGACCATGGTATCCTGGTAGTCTGAACCAACCGCACCGGTGGTGATGCCAAGGTCTGAAAGGCTGTTGAAAAGGCTGTCAGCGCCCGGAACAATCGACGACATCACCAGTCGCATCTGCGACCTGATTGAACGCAGGGTGTTGTCGCCCGCCAGCAGACCAACCTTGAAAGCATTTTCATAGGTTGCCACATCAGCCTCAGCCATAGCGCCAATTTCTTTGTCGCTGAGAGCGGTTAAGTCCCAGTCGCGTTCTTCGGTCAGGCGTGAATAAACCAGTTGCGTGACTTCGTTATAGGAATCGACAAAGCCCTTAATTGCAGTCATCGCGGTTTCGGTGTCAGCATTAATGTTCACTACTGAACCCGAAGCACCGGTGGTATCAAAAAGATCAAAAGTAACGCCCTTGACGGCCCCTGAAACACTGTTGGTCTGACTGATCTGCTCAGCACCGCCATAAACGCCATCAATCTTGTAAATGGCATTTTTGCCGATATTCTGCGGCGCACCTGTTAAACCCATGGCCGATAAAAAGTTGCTGGTATCTGATGATGAACCAATGGCGATTGCCCGGTTGCCGGTTTCGCTTGAGGTAAGAACGAACTCGCCGTTAGTCGGGTCGTAGTGTGCCTTAACGCCAACCTTTTTGTTGCTGTTGATTGAATCAATCAGCTTATCAAGAGTCATGCTCGTAGTGCTGCCAATGTAAAACTGCACGCCGTTAATCGAAAAAGTACCGGCAGTTACAGGCCGGGCAAAACCAGCACTGCTAAGGGGGCTTGAGGATTTTACATCAGAAATCGGCCGGGCACTGACCAGCGAGGAACCGTATTCCTGGCCGGTAACCACCCCGGCGCCAAGACCAAGAGCCGAAGCCAGAGTGCCACCACCCGCATCCTGAATTTGAAGAGTTGCTGAGGTACCCTTGTCGGAGCCAATAATATTAACTTTGCCGCTCGCGGCATCGTAATAAGCCTCAGATACGCCATTAATCTTAGAAACACGGTCGAGAATATCTTTTAATGACTCAGAATCGCTGTAGGTGACATCGTTAGCCTGGCCGTTAACCATGACACGCAGAGTACCAGAGCCAACTCCAAATACCGAGTTGATTGTGCCGGTTCTTGCATCGGCCAGAGTCTTGCCCAGGTTGGCCGAACTGGCAATCTTAGCCGCCGAAGCCTGATTACCAGCAATCATACCGGTTACACCAAGAAAATTGCTGGTATCAGTCGATGAACCAACGCCGATCGCAGCGTTGCTGCCGTCTTTGCGCGTAAAACTGATCAGATCATTCTCAGAATCATAGGTGGCATTGATTTCAGTCAAAGCCGAAATACGCGAAAGAACTCCACGCAGATCATCAGTCTGAGGGTTCACAGTGATCTGAACTCCGTCAACGGTAAAAACCCCGGCAGTGATCGCCTGCGAAAAGGTTTCATTAACAAGTTTTTCGCCCTGATCTGGGGTAGAAGTCTTACTGGCTGCCCCGAACAGTTTCGACGAAAAATTGCTGGTGCCGTTGGCAACCGTGAACTGGGTAGTATCGGCAGAACTCGTGTTGACGAGTTGCAGCTTGCCATCAGCGCCGTCGAACCTGAATTCAACCAGGCGGTCTTTGGGGTTGCCGGTGGCAGTTCCGCCTTTTACCAGGCTGTTCTTGCTATCAATCTCGCCATTGAGATAATTGATCAGTTCATCAACGGTCGTATCAGCAGCCAGCCCCGAAATATCAAATGATTCGGGGCTGCCGGTGCCGTTTCTTTCGATAGTAAAAATGCCCGGGGTGATGCCCATATCGGCAATCGTAGTATTCAACCCGGAACGAATAGTTTTAAGCGTTGAATCTTTGACGGGAATGTCTTTATTCAAGGCAATCTGGCCGTCGGCCTCAAACATCGAGGAAATTATATTCGATGCGCCCGTATCGGCGATCTCGAGTTTCAGGCTGGGATCAAGCAGATTGAATTTCAGGCGGTTGTTTTTTTCGTCGAAGGAAACATTAAGTTTGCCTTTCAGTTCAGGCTTGTTGGAAATACTGACGTTCATCAGCGTCACCATATCCTGAACCGAGTTAGACCCGCTCACCCCCGGAGAAACATTAAAGGTACCCGAACCACCACCAACGATGCGAACTTCAAGATTATCGGGATTCACTCCCAGCGAACTCAAAGTCGTTGATGAACCACCAACAGAACTGGTGGATTCTACATTATGACCAAGCTCGATGGCGCTGGCCAGCTTGTTGCGTGAAGAAACACTGGTCGCGGTCGCCAGCTGCCTGACATGGACAGTATAACTGCCGATCGCGGCTTCAGTGGTTGCCTTGGCATTAACGACCCTTGAATCAGTTGAGTCAACGGTTTTTGAATTGAAAGTCTTGCTGAAAGTCAGGTCAGTAGCCTTATTTTGCAGTTCATACATCTTAAGGTTCACTTCCTGCAGGAGATCCTGCTGGTAGGTGAGTGTATTGCGCTTGCGTTCAAGGCTGTATTTTGAGAAACTTTCGACTTCGATCAACTGGTCGATCAAAGATTGGGTATCAAGACCGCTAGAAAGGCCTCCAACCCAGTTTCTGCTGATGCTGCTGACCATATTGTGCCTCCTGCCGAAAATCAGCCGGGCTGACTTTCAAGAAATCTTTCTTCAAGCTTTTTTATCAAAAATCATGCCGAGATAGTCATCCATCTTGGCGACCAGATCAAGAACTTCTTCGTTCGGTATCTGCCGGATAACTTTATCCTGCACGATATCAACAACTGAAACCATGGTGCGATGCGTTTTGTCGTGTATCTGAAACCGAAGAGACCGATCAAAAATCACGGCGGTCTTATTAAGTTTATCGACCGCTTCCTTAAGATCTTCTTCAGTTTTTTGCTTGTTTTGTTCTGCGGCCTCCAATGCGTTGGCTGGTTCAGAAGTCTGTTGCGATTTTATCGCTTCAACAGGCTTGTCATTAGATGATGGATTCTGGTTTTGCAAAGCTTCCAGAGCAGATTTAACACTTCCGATTTCCATATATTCCACACTCCCTTCGAAAAAATACTAACCTCAGACTCAGATTCTGAACCCCAGGACAATATCAGAATCAGGCAAACATCTATCAACGGGGGTTTCTTTATAAAGATCAGACTCTTTGACCCAGATCAATACATCTCTGGCACTGACGCGCGGGAAAAATGCCCCGTTGGCGGTGGCCGATGCATGTCTTTCGGTTATTCGTTTGCTGGTCAAAATATTAGTCTGCATATAAGATTCCTCCTTGAATCTTTCAGATAGCTTCCGTGCTGTGGAAAGGTACAATCTTTCAACAAGACACACCTTCCTCATATCGTTATTATATCTATCGACAGCATTTGCAGTTTAATGATACCAGCAATTCAGACGATTTCTGACCCAACAAGCGATTAAAGGCATTTTTATGCAAATTACCATCAAAAACAACCAATTACATATTGATTTCATGCACCTACAATTTAACACCAGTCACCCGCAAGGGTTCAACATATCCAGAGCAAACGGGAACTTTTTTCTCTCCAATAGCGGTCTTACGGCATGTCAGTCGTTGCAACGCTCTGCGATCTTCGCGCCCTCATAGTTCCATCTGCTCACTCTGCTCGCACGACCGGAACACGGGCTCTAAGCCGCATCCTGCGGCAGTCGCCCGCGTTTTGCCCTCCAGGCAAAACGTCCGGTCTTAGCGGCATCGCTTGCAGGGAACTATGGGGTGCTCGACAAGCGTCGCTTATGCAATCGCCTGACCTGCCGACACTTGCATCAAGGGATAATAAGGTAAGCGTTTGCCCTGTCAACATATCGAACCCCAACGCCAATCACAAATAATTATCATTAATAAACCCAAAAAACAATCCGCGTCCATCTGTGTTCATCCGTGGGAAACTCTTCCCGCATTCATGTCTATCCGAGTTCATCTGTGTTCATCTGTGGGAAACTCTTCCAGCACTCATATCTATCAGAGTTCATCTGTGTTCATCTGTGTTCATCTGTGGGAAACTCTTCTTCTTAAATTGTTCATCCGCGGTTAAATACACCAGCCTGAATCATTTCGAGGGTCATGTTGACGCCGGAAAGAAATGCCCGGCCATTGATTATATCGTCGTCGGCAATTCTTTTGACCAGTACTTCGCCGGCGCCTTCAAAATCTCGTGCCATGGCGTTGAAAAAAATCTGCTGGGTCTCGGTCATGCGGCCGTCGATGGCGTAACCGATCCAGTTGCGGCCAAAGACGCTCGCCCGGTGCATGAATCGCCTGACTTCAACAGCGAGGCGCTGAAACCATGACATCTTGAATCGCCCGCCCAGCGAAAAGCAACGGGTAGTCAGCAGCATGCCGCAGAGTGCCGCGTCACCGGCCGCGACTTCACCTGAACCAAGGCCGGTCACCCCGATTACGGGTATTTCGGCTGATTCGATGAGGTGTTCGCGAATCGACTTTGACAAAGTGGCGAGCGGAATTTCGAGTTCTTTAAGGTATTCACAATCTGGCTGGCGCAGGCGTCTGGTGATCATGCTGCGCAGATGCCCGGGGAAATCACGCACCCCGATTCTCGCATCTGAATCAAAGCGGGTCACCCCGTCGAGATTCAGCCGGGTCATGAACGGAATAGTCAGGCACGAATCTTCAAAAATCCAGCCGTCTTCGGTTATTGGCGAGCCGGGCGGCGGCAGTTTTCTGCAGAGAATAAAGTCAGGCCCCCAGGTGAGCGGCTCTGACACGAGATTGATCATGCCCCCGGTCAGCGAAATAAGGGCAATGCGGTGCTCGTTGCGAACCCGCACCGCATAGGTGCCGTTAACGACCGATGAATGCAGCAACTGCTGATCAACGGCCTCGACCTCGACGAAAACCCGGTTTTTTTCTCTCATATTGTCAATATACCACACCGCCGATTTTCTTCAAACCGCCCCCGATTTTCGTTTATTCGTTCGGGTCGTTAAAATGATTCGCGAAGGTTCAACCCATAAATTAAAAATGCAGGCCCAGACCTCGGGGTTCTAAGCGCATGACTTCAAATGTTGAACGCATACGGGGAAATCCCCCCCCCTTATTTCTCTATATTAAGGGCACTGAGTATTTGCCACCGATTCGAATGCGCGGCTGTCAGCCGGTTTGCTTTAAAACACTCAATCAGCTTTCTGCTCACTCTGATTGTGAATTATTTCTCAAACGGTCTATTGCGGGTGCGCCTGACCCGGTAATGCAAAAAATATCTAAATTTCGACAGGCCGGCAACCGATAGACAGTAGGATTAATCATCTCGTCTGCAGAATGCCCGGGCCGACCAACATAAACATCAAACAACAGCCCGGGCTGGAACAAATAAGGAGCCGCTATGAGAAGTATTGCCTGGGCTATAAAAACTTTGATCCTGATCCTCGTTTTCGCATCAGGGATATCACCAGTTTTTGCAGACCCGCCAGAAATCTCAACAGGCTCGGCATTTGTCGCTGACAGTGCTCCTGGTCCATGGGACGGGACAGCCAGAATCGGCGATACCATAAGCTTCACTGTATATTTTGATAGCAACCTGCCACCCATAAGCGCCTTCGCTGTAGTGCCAGGCGTAGCAGACCCCAACCTGCCACTTGCAATTCAGCCGATCGGTGGGGGCAGTTACACAGCAACTCTTGACTGGAACGTTGTTCAGGGAACAACAAATGACCTAGTGCGACAAGCAAGATTTCTGGTTGGAAACGCATCAGGTTCAGTAGATGTTACGCTCCCAGGAGTAACGTATCGCCTCGATAATGTCAGGCCACAAAGAAATGGCATCATGACCGCCATGATCGACAACACGATATTATATTCGGGCATTTATGTCCGCAAAGGCCAGGAAGTTGACTTCACACAGTTGATGACAACATTCGATGGTGAACAAAGTGCAAACCTGAATCTGGCTACCGTCAACCTGTCGGCCAATAACCCGATGACGAGTAACAATCCAGCTGTTGGCATTCCCCCGACCTTTTCCCTCACGAACATATTTTTTCCAGATGGAATAGATGCAAGCTGCAACTTTCCAATCACTGTTGTAGATGGACGCGGCAACCAGTCGCTGTTCAGCGACTTCAACATGAATGTCGACACAAAAGTGCCCTTCATTGCAGCCCGCAGCGTCGTCAATGCCGCCGGCGCAGCTGTTCCGGCACTGCCTGGTCACATTTTGAACTTTTCTGTAACCATCAACGGCTACGACAATGATGTAGTTCTCGTTGAATGTGCTTCATTCACTGATGCAGGCATCACGCTTCCGACACTCAACCCGACAACTGCCCCCACCATTGGCGGCAACGTAACCTTTACCGGGTCATTACTGCTTCAGCCTAATGCTGATGTCTATGGCCTCCAATATCCTTTCGTCTACAGAGTGACTGACAATGCCGGCAACGTCACCACCTCGACAGCTCTGCTCTTCAGCATCGACCTGGCTCTGCCTTCGCAGACAACCGCAGATGCAAGTGTTTATCCACCTGCCCCGGCCATTTCTCCAGTAACCTTTATAGCCAGTGCCGGCACCCGCATCCAGTTCAAATCAGTTATCACCTCGGAAGATCTGCTGGCAGTAACCGTCAATCTTACTGCCATCGGCGGCCCGGCATCATTCCCGATGCCTCTCTCTCCTACAGCAAATACCTACATTGGCACCTATACCCTTACCACCGGAACGCCCGTCGATGGCAGTTACCTGAACTTTACCGTCTATGGTAAAGATCCAGCCGGCAACCTGGTTTTTAAAACGACTACCCCTGACATTCTCATCGACAATGTTCTACCCGATATTACGGCTCTGACGCTCACCAGGGCGCTGGGGGCCGGGCCAATTATCGTTGGCGACCAGGTGACGGTGCAGGCAACCGCCAACAATATTAACACTGCCCTCGGGGGCAAGGTCTGGGTCGATCTGAGTGCCTTAGGCGGCTCGACCACTCAGGAACTTGTTAACGAAAACCTGAATTTCTGGCGGGCGACCATCACGGTGGCAACTGGCAGTGTAGATGCCAGCAGGTTTTTCAGATCTTATGCCTGGGATCGTTCTGATGTAATGAACCAGGATATCTTTGAATCTGCTGCAATCGTCGTCGATACTGAGCCACCGGTTTTCAACACCGCAACTTTTACTTCGGTGCCGGCTGTAGATACGCTTACTCACCCCTATGTGGTCAGCGGCGACATTGTGACTTTTCAGGTTTACCTCGCCTCGACGACCTCAAATGTTCCTTACGACGGGCAGACGGTCAATATCGATCTGAGCTCGGCGGGTGGCCCGGCGGCCCAGGTGATGACTCTGCAGCCAGGCGGCTTCTATAGTTTCCCGTTCACTGTTCCGAACAACAATCTGCTCATCGATGGCGCCACATTTCCGTTGGTGATCAGAGACAATGCCCAAAACCTGCCCATCGCATCGAGCACCGGCCTGACCGTCTACCCGGTGATCAGTATTCCAAATTTTGACCAGGGGCAGCCGGTAATCACCGCTTTCACCGTTACCCGCAACGCTGGTGCCGGCACCATAAGAATCGGCGACAGTGTTACCTTCACAGCCAATGTCACCGGGGTCAGACAATTTCAGGGTGGTGTGGTCGAAGCTGACCTGAGCGCCATCGGCGGCAGCACCAACGAACCATTCACAAACAATGCCGGAGTCTGGTCGACTACCCTCACCGTGGCTTCGGGCAGCCTCGACACCGCATCTCATATTTTTACGGTAATCGCCTACAATCGGCCCCTCCATGAAGTGGCACGAAATTCAGCAGCCACCTCTATCGACATTGAACCACCAGTCGTCGACCCGCTGCCGGCATGGGGTGGCCAGATCGCCACCTGGAGCGTCACACCACCACTGGGCGGAGCGCATGCCCAGATCAACAATGGCGATCTGTTGAGATTCGAAGTAAGACTGGCATCGACGACCACCACTCCATTCGACGGGCAGACAGTTGCCATCGATCTCAGCAGTGCCGGCGGCAACGCCAACCTGAATCTGAACCTGATCGGCAGCTCTTATATAGGCACTTTCACCGTGCCCCTCGGACTTTTGACCGATGGCGCCACTTTTCCGCTTATAATTCGCGATGTGCCGGGCAACGGGCCATACAGTCTCGCCAACGGTGGCGCCTGGCTGCCAATCGTCGCCTCTATTTCGCTGCCGCTGTTTGACCAGACGGTGCCAGTCATATCGTCTTTCACACTGACCAGAGATGCCGGCCCGGGCACCATTCGCATTAACGATACCGTGACTTTGCGTGCGACCATCGCCGGGGTTCTCGGTGGAGGCGTCGTCTGGTCTGACCTGCGAAGCCTTGGGGTTCCTGACAGCGCCAGTTATACCTTTAACCTTGTTTCGGGCAATATCTGGCAGGCAAATATAACAGTTGGTTCCGGAACCGTAGATGTAAATAACGCCACCTTCACCGTCAATGCCTATAACCGCATCGACCACCAGACCGCCTTCGTTTCGCCAAGTTACTCAGTCGATAACCTGCCGCCGTTCCTGGTAAGAACAGGCTACACTTCTTCACCACCGCAAAGCCCGACTCACCCCTATGTAAAAATAGGGGACAGCATCACTCTCAACGTTGTTTTAGATTACCCGCTAAGGGCCAATGACGGGCACACAGTCAGTGTAGATCTAACCGCCCTCGGCAGCGGCACCGCGTCGCTGACCGCCGTAACTCCCTATAACGGCAGCTATACCCTGACCTTTGTGCTGGCAACCGGCACCACCAACGACAGTATAATTCTGCCGCTGACCATCAGAGACAACGCCGGCAACGGCCCATTTGACAAAACCAATGAATACCCGGTGGTCGCCTCGATCACCATCGGCATGCTCGACCAGTTGCCGCCGACGATCAGTGCTTTCACCGTCACCCGGAACGCTGGACCCGGAATCATTCTTCTCAATGACGCCATTACTTTCAATGCAACGGTAACCAACGTCGAGGAACCGCTCGGCGCTGTCTGGCTTGACCTGCGCCGTCTTGGCGGCCCAGCCTCGGCCACCTTCATTCCCCAGGGCGGCAACATCTGGACATACGATCATACGGTTGGCACCGGCACCATTGGCCTGCCTTCGATTGACCAGAACAATTACATCTTCGCTCTGAACGCTTTCGATAAGGCCAGCAACACCTTCATTCTCAATTCGGCGGCCACCAGTATTGACAATATTGCCCCCGAACTTGCAGAACCGCTGATCTGCACCTGGACAGTCAACCTGCAGAAAAACCCGCCCTACATGATCATCGGCGACAAATTCGTCATCGAAGTTCAACTGCGCACTCCCAATGACGGGCATGTTGTGCAGGTCGATCTCAGCAGTCTCGGCAATCTGGGCACGCAAACCTTGACCCTCACGAATGCGGCACTTGGTTATTACAAAACCTCAGTGATTGAAATCGCCACCGGCCCGCTCAATCTTGGTGCGACTTTTCCGATCACGATCAGAGACAACAACGGCACCGGCAACCCACCGGTCTACGGCGTCGCCAGTCTTGGTTTCGACGCATCTGCCACCATCGAACTGCTCGATCAGAACCCGCCCGACCCCGGTCTGCTGGCCCTGACCGTCACCCGGCACCCTGACGACATTGTCGACAGTCTCGACAAAGATACATTTGTCAATATTCATAAAGAACTCGATTTTCAGCTGCCATTCACAGCCGAAACCGAGTTTGACGACCACGCCACTGCTACCATCGACCTATATTACGTGGGTTCAGACCTCACGGCAATTGAGGGCTACGTTAACCCTGCGGTGATAACCATACCAGCAACCACAACCCCCAGGTTCGGCAAGATGGTCGATCTCGGCACTGCTTATCAGTTGACTTTCGACGCCGCATCGCTGCCAATCAATCTTTACAAATACCCGTATCTCTTCAGAGCCACGATGTATGACCGCTCGGGCAACAAAAATGCCGTCGATACCCCGGCCACCAAGAATTACCGCGTTGACTGCTACCCGCCGGTGATCGCCTCGATCAGCGCCACCGTTATCGGTGGTGGCATTGCACACGTCGGCAGCACCATTCGCTTCAGGGTCGATGCCAGATACAACATCGACGAAATCGATGCCAACAACCGGATTCCACCGGTTCTCGATCTCAGCAGCTTTGGTAACACTGACCCGGTGATTATGCAAACCAGCACCCCATTGGGCTGGTATCAGTATGACGCTCTTGTTCCCGAAGGCACCTTCGACGGCACCGCACCGGCTTCATGGGTTATCACCCTGCAGGATGGCGGGCGCAACTTCATTGCCTCGCACACTAACGAACTCAGCATCGACAATCAGGTTCCGCAGGTAAACGGCAATATGGTCGTCACCTGGAACGATGCCCCACAAAATGACGGCAAAATCAAGTATGGCGACCTGGTCACCTTTACGATTTCTTTGCCCTCAGAAACCGCCCTCGGCACTGCTACCATCAACCTGACCGCCGTCGGAAGCCAGACCGCGGTGCAGATGGTCAAGGGTGCCAACGACTTCACCCTGACCATGTCAACCCTGCCAACCGGCGCCGAATACGCCAATTATATTTTTAAGGCTGTGGTTACCGACTCTTTCGGTAATATGACCAACGTTGAGTCGACCCCGATAACCTCGGTAGACTGCCAGCCGGCTTCGTTCTCGAATCATGGTATTGCCCTTCTTCAGACCAACGGTGACAACCCGATACCGGGCGTCAGCAACATCAACGATGTTATCGTGGTCTATGCCAGCATAAGCGCCTCTCTCGATGCCATAGCCTCGGCAACCATCAGCGCCGGGGGCAATCACATCGCCACGACCACCATGACCTTTAATGCCGGCACCAACAGGCACGAAGCCCTGTTTGTGGTTGGCGACCATCTGAGTAACTGGGGCGAACTGAATTTGAGCGCCATAGATTACCATCTGAGCGCCGAAGACGATGCCTTTAACCTTGCCACAACTACTACTGGTGTTTCGACCTTCACAGTCAAGAATCAAAAACCGACTCTGGCTTCACATACCATGTGGCTGAACCCGAATATGGTTAAAACCTTCGATAACAGCGATTATCTGTTGAACGTCGCTTCTGGAAGTATCGTCGATCTGCTGCTCGCCAGTGCGACGCTCGCCGATGGCGCGCAGGTTACCGGCGCCTATCTGAATCTGTCAGCCGTACCAGGCGCTCCGGCCAAACTGGCTCTGACCGCACTATCAGGTTCAGTGGCTTCGACTGCCACCGGCGTCAATCTTTCGAGCTACGCGAAAGTCGATGAAACTACGGTTGAATTCTCGATCACCCTGCTCGATGAAGCTGGCAACCCGGCCACCGGCAGTCAGACCTTCGTCATCGATACGAAACAGCCAGCCATCGACACTGCGAAGTTCGACGGCAAAACCATCAATATTACCTGTTCTGAACCTGTCGAAAACACCAATATAAATATGTGGCGCCTGGTCGGCAGCAACACAGTGCCTATCGGCAGCGTTGCCAAACTTGAACTTTCGACTTACGCCACCGCCTTTGAAGGAATAACCGATTACGACATTACCCTGACCACCGAAGGCCGCAAGTTGATTGCCCAGTGGGCTTCAACCCCTCTCTACCTCGAAATTCTCGCCACCGATACCGCCCCGTTGACCGACTTTGCCGGCAACTGGCTGCCAAAGGCGAGCTTCCGACCAGTCACCATCACCGACTCAACCTGGCGTGAACCTGCAAAAATCACCAGTCTTGTAATGACGCACAACTGGCCGAACACCATGACTCTTGACTTCTATTTCAACAAACCGATGGCCAGCGAAACTTCACTGGTTGCCTCTGATGCAGTGCTCTTTGTCGATACTCCGACCGGCATCACCGACCCGTTTGACCAGGTCGATTACCGTGCTGCTTACTGTTTCCAGGCAAGTGATACGGTGACCTGGAACGACGACAAAATAATGCGCATAACCCTGTGCAGCGACGGCCGCGACTGGATCGCCCGCAAACTCGGGGCCGGCACCCGAACCCTGAAATTTGCCCAGCGCAACAACGGCAGACGTTTTGTTAAAGACGATCTCGACAAACCGCTGACCTATTACCCCTACAACTCCCCGATAATCGTTACTGACAACCGCAGTGTCACACCACTGCCCAACCTTACGGTTAAAGGCACCCCGGCACCCTATCTGAATCTTGGTTCGGGCACTCTAACCATTAATTTTTCAGACCGGGCACTGCTGTTCAGCAACGATTACAAGGCCTTCGACAGCGATGTAATGCCTGCTATCAGCGAACCACTTCCCACGGCAGCCAAAGCCGTCAATACTTTCAAGAGCAAGATTCACCTGTATAACATGGATACCGGCGGTTTCGTAACCCTGGCCTGCAAAGATCTGCCAGTCGCACGCAACCAGCTTGCCAGCGAAGTCGCGGTTATTGAGCTGACCGCAACTGACATCACCAGCATTCTTAACCTCTACACAGCGAGCGTTAACCCCGAATGGGGCATTAAGGTTGATGCCGGAGCATTCAAGAGCCTATGGGGCGTAAACAGCAATGTTTATCTGCCGCTCGGCCCCGGAAACGTCAGCGTCAGCACCATGAGTTCAGAAATACCGGCGGCTATTCAGGCCTGCGCCGTCTCAGACATGCCACCAGCCAAAGAAAATACGGGCAATTTCATCTTCGAATTTGAATTGAGTTACCCACAGGCCAATGGAGTGCCAATACCGTTCGCGACCGGCTTAACCCCAACCGCCGCCATCTTCAGACAGGACACCGGCAGTCGTCTGGCATCTGGCACCTTCACAGGCTGGACAACTCGCACCGTCAACGGTGTAACCCGGTCAATCGCCGCGTTCAAAAGCGCTGAAGCTTTTCAGACCCCGGCCCAGCTCGCCCCGGCTTACACTGAACTGTTTGGTATCAGAGACGTATTCGACAACCAGGTCAATGGCCTGGTGGCATCGTATGTCTATGATCGCAACGATCGTATTGATAGCGGCGCCACAGGGTTCTCGAATGCTTCAGCCGCCTTCGTAGTCGATAATGTTCTGCCGACTGTGATTACCATTGCTCCGGCTGATTCAATCGGCGTTACCAACCCGGGGGCCGGGGTGTTTTATGTTGACTTCAGCGAAGCCATGGACACCGCCTTCACCCCGAGCCTTGGCTGTGCTACCTCTGGGGCTGCCATCAGCTTCAGTTTCGTCGGCTGGGCCAATGGCAACAGCCGGGCCGTCTACAACAACATCACCGCAATCACCATCGACACAAGAAATGGCACCTGGACTTACACTTTGAATGGTGGCCAGGACACGGCCGGCAATCAGCACGTCAGCACCAGCAGGCCGGTTCAGATTCTTACCGACGCGCCGCCAATCGCTCAGGGTGGCATAACATTGCGTTCTTTCCAGAATACCATCACGACTGTCAGAGTCATCGATCAACCGTTCAGTTACAGCATCGATCCGACGCCGGCCCTGTCAGTCACCTACCAGGAAATTCCAGACAAAAATCTGCCGCACCGGGTGTGCTTCTACAATCAGGCCAACCAGTTGATCGGCAGTGCGCCAATCGTGATGGGCGCCGGCAAAACCGGCACCGCAACCTTTATCGTCACTGACTTCTCGCCTGCCCTTGGTCTCACCGGCCCGACTACTATTACCGTTAAAGCCATTGACAGCGCCGGCAACCTTACCGGCAGCCTCAAAGATATCATTCACGACAGCAACGCCCCGAATGCCACAGCGTTCAGCCTGACCGGCATGGCCAATCAGAGCGCCGGGGTCTATTATTACAATAACAAAACCCTCGGCAACCTTACTGCCAACGCCGCGCTCGACAACGCAGTCGATCCGATGCGTTTAACGGTTGCTTCGTTCCCGCTCGTGGCAACTGCAACTTTCGCCATGACTCACCAGGGTTCAGGCAATTACAGCGGCGATTTTGGCACCAGCCTCAGCGATGGTGTCTATGCGATCGGTCTTACCGATGCGGCAGGCAACCTGCACACCGGCGCCGCTTCGTTGGCTCTGGTTGTTGATAACAACGACCCGACAGTTGCTGCGATCAGCCCCTCGACGATAATCGGCAACACCCCGGCCCGCATGGCAACCTTCACGGTCATGTTTGCCGAACCGATGGATGCTACGGTTATTCCGACCTTGACTCTCGCGACCACTACCGCTCAGCAGACCATCTTCATGGAATTCGTCGAATGGGCCGACCCGGCAATCGCTACCACTGCCAGGTTCATTAACCAGGCCGCGATCGGCACCTCTTACCCTTCAGGCATTTATCACTACAAGGTTACCGGCGGCACCGACCTGGCCGGCAACCCTCTAAACTTCGCCCCGGCTATACCCTTCAGCCTTGACGTGCAGTCACAAGGCCCGGCAGCGGCTCTGGCAATCAACACCCTGCAACCGGCCATCTTCGGCAACCTGGTTCTGAAGAACGCTCCATACAGCACGCTGGTCAACAGTTCTGCCTCGCTGCAGCTTACTTATAACAGCGGCCCCTTCAACACGCCTCATCAACTGCTGGTATTCAACCCGGCCGGCCTGCATGTTGCTACCCTGTCGCTTGATGCCGGCAATGTTGCGACCTTCCCGGGTGATGCGGCAGACTGGTTTAACAACAGCGGCCCGGTCGGCGACGGCCGATACACATTCAGACTTGCCGATGCCCTGGGCAATATTGCACCACTGAGTGGCTACATGAACCCGGGCCTCGATCTAGATACCGCATCTGCGAGTGTTACATCGTTCACCTTCAACGACAAGGGCTTCGGCATCGCCACCGGCGGGGTAATTTATTACTCACCGGCCCGGGCCGGCTCGGCCACCATAACTCTTAAAACTCCGGTTACCGACAGTCTGCGCCTTGTAGCTTCGGGCACCGCGACTTACACTTTCGATCTCACAGCGGTCGGCACTACCCATAGCGGGTTATTCGGCGGCTCGTTAACTGACGGGCTCTATCAGATCAGCGTTGCCGACCTGGCAGGCAACTTTTCAGATGGCGCGACGGCAACGAAACTGGTCATGGTTGATACAGGCAAACCCTTTGTTACCGCAGCGGCACCGGCAGCTACCCTTGGTTTCACAAGTGCCGGCACTGGCAACTTCACCATCACCTTCAACGAACCGATGAACACCGCAGTTAACCCGACGGTTCGACTGGCCACTTCCACCAAAGAAGTGCAGCTCAACACCACCGGCTGGCTCGATGCCTTTACCTGCACGCTGGTCGCTGCAAGCGACATTGGCGCTACTTTCCCGGCCGGCGAATACAGTTATCTCATCACCCAGGCACAAGACCGGGCCGGCAACATCGCCTCGGCGACCCTGCCTGGTGAATTCACTGTCGGGGTCTACGCCCGTGGCCCGATTTATACCGCGACTCTCTACAGTCAGCAGTTCAGAGTGAGCACCGAAACGGTTTTGCTGAATCAGCCGTTCAGCGATCTGGCCGAACCCGGCATCGCAACGCTGTCGGTTGCTTACAGCGAAGGGCCGTTCTCGAAACCTCATCAGATCAAGCTTTATGACGCAACCAACGTTCTGGTCAAGACGATTGATCTGGCTGATGATGGCAGCAACAGTGTTGCCTCGGTCACGGCGGCATTTTTCAATACCCCGGGTGGGGTGAATGCCAAGGTTCATAAATTCAGAGTCGTCGACAGCCTGGGTAATCTCAGCGCCACCGCCTCGCTGAATCTGGTCTATGATGCTGTGGCCCCTGAAATTGCAACCCTTACCCTCAGTAATGTCTCGGCCAATTCGGGCAAGACAATCTATTCGGTCTATTATCACAACCCGGCTCTGCATGGCAATCTGGTCGCAAACATCGAAACTACAAACGCCTCGGATGCCCTCAGGCTGATGTTAACGACCGGAGTGGCCACCAGCACCTTCAAAATGACTGCCAATGCAGCCGCATCGTTGAACCATTCCTACACCATGAGCCCGGCCGACAACAGTTCCCTGTCAGATGGTTCTTATTGGGTAACTGCCGTAGATGCCGCAGGCAACTTCACCTGGACCATTGATTCAGGAGCCTTGCTGGTCCTCGACCGGGTCGCCCCGGAAGTGATAACCGCCACGACAAGCAACGGCCTTTATCTCAGTTCAGGCGCGGCCGGGGCCGCCACTTTCACCCTTACTTTTAACGAACAGCTCAGCCCGCTTGCCACACCGACCCTCAGCATAGCTACAAGCTCGCATAGCATCGCCTGCCGGTGCGTCAGTTACACCGGCAATCAGGCAGAGTTCACCACGAGCGCCGCAGTCACCAACAGTGTCGTTCAGGGCGAATACGCCTATAAGATCAGAGCGACCGACATGACCGGCAACGTTCTCGATACCGCCACCGGCAGTATCATGGTTCGCTCACGCGGCCCGGTAATCGCATCGATGCTCAGCCGAT
>DAOPYA010000094.1:6680-16810 GCA_035352635.1 Candidatus Rifleibacterium sp. | reverse complement strand
GTTTTATGGATTTCTTGGGACTTGCCAAGATTAACTTTGAGCTCCCGAGCAGGGATTTGAACCCCGGACCAATCGGTTAACAGCCGATTGCTCTACCACTGAGCTACTCGGGATCGTTCGTTGTTCGAACGTAAAGGGATTATACAACAACCCGCGGTGAGGTTGCAACTACTTTTTTAAAAAATTTCGTTATTTTCGCGATGCAGTTCTGCGAAGCGGCTGCGCAGCGCTGTGAGCCTTTCGAGGCTGGCGGGAAGTGCTATGCCGCAATCTGACAGCTCATCGGTGCTGAAATTTTCGGCGAGATAAAGAGCCATGGCTTCTTCGCTACCGGCCGGGTAGGTATCGGTGCCGATAATTTTTTCGAGGGTGGCGAGGCGGGCTGCCAGGGCCGGAGCCTGAGCCGGGGCTGAGGTTTTGAACGAAACATACAGGTCTTTTCCGGACCATTTCAGAGACCTGCGGGTCATGCTGAGTTTAACGCAATAAAATTCATCGACCTGGGTGATTTCGCAGGTCTTTTTCAGGGGCATGCCCCAGAATGAATCAAAAATATCGACCCGTTCAGAAAGCGCAGATGGCCACATCTGAACCGGAATATAAGCAGTAACGCCAAAATGATCAGAAGGAAAACCGAATTGCTCGAGACGCACATAGGCAGCCTCGATTGGCCGGTCGTTATGATCAACGACATGCACGCGGCGCAAAGGGTCGGCAAGCACCAGATCGATCTTGTAATAGGTCTGATCTTCACGAATCGCCAGACGGTAATTCAACGTCTGATACCCGGCGGCCGCGGCTTCTACCAGAATTGTCGATTTGTCATACCTGTAAAGAGCGACTTTGATGCCGGCAATAAGATTCATGGCACTGTTGCGCACAGTCACATCGACCTTGTAGTCGCCCATCTGATACGGGAAAGCATCAACGGCCGCCGTCATCATGACCAGCACAGCGAGCAAAGCCAGAATTGTGATTTTTCGCAGGTTTTTTCTCATATCTCTATAATCTACCTGGGCAAGAACCAAGACAAGTAACAAAAAACACCTGGCGGTTTAACGTTCAACCCGGCCATGGCAGAGAATCACAAAGTCAAACCCCGGGTTCGCGTTACAAATTTTATACACGAATTGGCGGTACACAAGATTGAACATGAACAAGCATTCGCTATTCGAGCATGATTGACGAAAAATAGCGGCTATGCTACTCTTTTTAAATAAAGCTGTATTCCGGTGCCCTGACGGAATATGGGAAGAAGACTTTACGAACGAGATCAACAAGGGTTCCTAAAAGAATATAAGGAATTATGAAAGGAAATTGTCGACAATGACCACCCACGAGCAGAAAATTTATTACACGAAAACTGACGAAGCTCCGGCATTGGCCACTATCTCTCTACTGCCAGTCATCGAGACTTTTGCAGCCCCGGCAGCCATCAAATTTGAATTGCGCGATATTTCGCTGGCCGGCCGCATTCTTGCCAGCTTTCCCGATTGTCTGACCCCTGAACAACGCCAAAGCGACGATCTCGCATTTCTGGGTGATATGGCCAACAAACCCGAGGCCAACATTGTCAAACTGCCCAATATCAGTGCTTCTCTGCCGCAGCTTACCGCCGCCATCAAAGAATTACAGGAAAATGGCTACAAAGTGCCCGATTACCCGGTCGAACCCAAAAACGAAGCCGAAACCGCCATCAAGGCTAAATACGCCAGGGTTCTCGGCAGTGCCGTTAACCCGGTGCTGCGCGAAGGCAATTCTGACCGCCGTGTCGCTGACCCCGTCAAAGATTATGCCCGCAAACACCCGCATTCCATGGGCACCTGGGCCAAAGATTCCAGATGCCATGTTGCCCACATGAATGCCGAAGACTTCTTTGACAGCGAAAAATCAGCAATAATCGAAAAAGCAGGAACCCTTAAAATCGTTTTTGTCGGCAAAGATGGCCACGAAACCGTTCTTAAAGAAAAAGTTACCGTCGAAGCCCTCGAAGTCGTCGATGCCGCCACCATGAAGGTCAAGGCCCTGCGCAAATTCATCGCCCTGCAGATCGCCGATGCCAAAGAAAAAGGCGTGCTGTTTTCGGTGCACCTCAAAGCAACCATGATGAAGATTTCTGACCCGATCATGTTCGGGCATTTCGTCAGCGTTTTCTTCAAAGACGTCTTTGAAAAACATGCTGCCACTTTTAAAAACCTCGGTTTCAACCCCAACAACGGCCTCGGCGAGCTCTACGAAAAAATCAAAAACCTGCCCGCCGAACAGCAGGCAGCCATTCAGAACGATATCGAAGCAACCCTGAAGCACCAGCCAGAACTGGCGATGGTTAATTCAGACAAGGGTATCACCAACCTGCATGTGCCAAGCGATGTCATCATTGACGCTTCAATGCCTGCGGCTATAAGGGTCGGCGGCAAAATGTACGGCGTCGATGGCAAGCTCAAAGATATGAAAGCTGTTATTCCAGACCGCTCTTACGCCCGCATCTACCAGGCTGCCATCGACTTCTGCCGCGAACACGGCGCTTTCGACCCGCGCACCATGGGCAGCGTTTCGAACATCGGTCTGATGGCCCAGAAGGCCGAAGAATACGGCTCACACGACAAAACCTTCGAAATTTATGGCGACGGAATCGTGCGTGTCGTCAACAACGACGGCAAGGTCATCTTCGAACACCACGTTGACAACGGCGATATCTGGCGCATGTGCCAGACTAAAGACCTGCCGATTCGCGACTGGGTTAAGCTCGCCGTCAGCCGCGCCCGCATCACCGGTCTGCCGGCATACTTCTGGCTCACTGACGAACGAGCCCACGACCGCAGTCTCATCAACAAAGTGCAGACTTACCTTAAAGACCACGATACCACCGGCCTCGACATTCAGATCATGGCGCCGAGCAAGGCAATCGTTGCCAGCATGAAGCGTTGCAAAGAAGGCAAAGATACGATTTCGGTCACCGGAAACGTGCTTCGCGACTATCTGACCGATCTGTTTCCGATTCTCGAACTTGGCACCAGCGCCAAAATGCTTTCAATTGTGCCACTGCTCAATGGCGGCGGGCTTTATGAAACCGGCGCCGGCGGGTCAGCACCAAAACACGTGCAGCAGTTCGTCGAAGAAGGCCATCTGCGCTGGGATTCCCTCGGCGAATTTCTGGCACTCGGCGTTTCACTAGAAGATTTCGGCCGCCGCAACAGCAATAAAAAAGCTGAAATTCTTGCCAAAGCACTAAACACGGCAGTCGGCAAAATTCTCGAAAACGACATCGCCCCTTCACGCGACGCAACCGCCGGCATCGATAACCGCGGCACCCATATTTATCTGGCACGCTACTGGGCCGAAGCCATGGCTGCCCAGAACGACGACAAGGCCCTCAAAACCCAGTTCGCCGCCCTTGCCAGAGACCTCGCCGAAAAACACGATACCATCATCGCCGAAGTTAACGCCGCACGCAATAAACCGCTCGATATCGGCGGCTACTACCTGCCCGAAACCCGCAAGGTCACCCAGGCAATGCGCCCAAGCCAGACCTTCAACAAGATCCTCGAAAAATTCATGACCAAGCCCGCCGAAGCCCGCTGCGCCAGCACCGGAGCATAAACTTCTCTCGCAAACGTGAATTTATTGGCCCCGACTGGTCTGCCAGCCGGGGCCTTATTTTTCTGGCACCCCAACCAGCACAGAAAACTTCACCCCCATGCCGGTTTGTGGTAATCTTTAAAACCTGGCACGCCAGATTCCCGGCAGCAGTATCTGAACCATCCGGCTGCGACCTGCTGCTCTGAACGGTATAAGGATTTACCAATGCTGAATACTGCACTTTTTTTCATAGTTCTGTTGATCTTTTCAGGTATTTTTTCCTGCTCAGAAACAGCAATCACTTCAATTAATGAAGTGAGTATTTCTTCACTCAACACAAACTCGAGACGCCATAAGTTTCTTGTTGAACTGCTGCGCAATAAACATTCAGTCATTGCGGCCATTCTGGTCGGAAACAACATCGTCAACACTGTGCTGGCTGTCTATGCCGGCGTATTCTTCGACCAGTTGTTCGTCGAGTCGGGCCTGTTAAGCCCGCATCTTGCCCCAATGATCGCTTCGGTCATCACCATCGTCTTTCTTCTGATCTTCGGTGAGGTTCTGCCCAAGCACCTTGGCGTCACTTTTTCCAAAGGTTGGGCTTTCTTCATTACCTACCCGATCTGGGTCATCGTTAAACTGCTGCAACCAGTCACCTGGGCAATGAATCTCGTCAGCCGGATGCTTCTTAAATTGCTCCCATTTAAAGGCGAAGAAGGGGCACCGACCATCCAGGAAATTCTGCTGATGGCAAAAATCAGCGAACAGGCTGGCCATATCGATTCGTTCGAACGAAAACTCATGTCTAAATCAAGCCGGTTCAACGACCTGCTCGCTGGCGAAGTTATGATTCCGCGCAACCAGGTCAAGGGCGTGCCCCTTGATATCAGCCTGCAAGAACTACTCGACGTGTTTCGCTCCGATATGTATTCGCGTGTACCCGTTTACAAAGACGATCTCGATACGGTAGTCGGCGTTTTCAACTTCAAAGAACTTTTCAAACTCGACCCAACCCGACCTGGCGATTTCTCGATCGCACGTCTGATGCTGAAACCCCTTTTTATTCCGGAAAATGTCGTGCTAGGTGAACTGCTTGAGCGCATGAAATCGAAGCGAACCCACATGGCAGTCGTCGTCGATGAATACGGTTCCATGGCAGGCATCATTACCATGGAAGACATCGTAGAGCGTTTGTTCGGGCTAATCGGCGACGAATATGACGGCGAAGAACCATCATCCATGCAGGCCCACGCGAATGGCGAAATCGAAGTTGCCGGGAATATCTCATTACAAGAACTTACCACTTCTCTGCAGGTTGAGTTTCCTGAAGAGGTCAGACGGCAGGTGAACACCCTGAACGGCTTTCTGATACTTCTGAAGGGCGATTTCCCGAAGCGAAAAGAAAAAATCACCTGGAAAAACCTGAGCTTCAAAGTCAGGGAAGTTCAAGGCCACCGCGCCGAAAAGGTTTTAATCAGGCGAATCAACTGAACCAGCCAGAAAAATCAGCCCAGGTTACTGAAATTATCGGTTTTGTTACGCATATAACGATAAAGCAGCAACAGACCAAGACCTTTGGCCAGCGATGACAGACTGATTGCCCACCAGATACCGGTCACGCCCATGTCAAGATAATAGGCAAGAAACCAGGCGGCCGGAATGCGCCCGACCGTGAACGGCAGGGTGATGAAAAGGGTCGGATAAGTGATACCCAGGCCAGTGAAAACGCCGCTGATAACCATTTCCCAGGCCATGAAAACTTCGAGCAACCCGATAATGAACAGATAATCAGCACCTTGCGAGATCAGCAGCTGGTCGTCGGTCAGCAAGCCCACCAGCCAGTGCGGAAAAGCAAGAAAAATGATGAGAAAGGGCAGCAGAATGACTGTTGAAACACGCAAACCGGCTGCCAGAACCTCGTCAATGCGGCCCTTTTCGCCACTGCCAACCGAGTAACCGGTCAGTGAAGTCATAGAAATGCCCATGGCCACAGCAGTAAAATACGGGAAACTTTCAAGACGGTGGCAAATTCCAACCGCCGACAGTGCTGTGACTCCGAATGGGGTAATCAGACGGGTCAGAAACGGGTAAACAATCGACCAGACCCATGAAGTAACGGCATTCGGCAGACCGATTCTGATAATGCTGCGATAATAAAAAGTTCGCAGACGCATAAAGCCGATCAATGGCGGAATATAGCGGCGGGTATGCAAAACCCTGGCACGCATGATCAGCGAAAGAACATGGCAGATAACGGTTGCCCAGGCAGCTCCGGCGGTTCCCATGGCTGGAAAACCCCACCAGCCAAACATCATAACCGGGTCGAGAATCATATTGACCAGCAGACAAACCAGCATGATGGCATTGCTGATACGGTTGTCACCATAAGCGTTGAAGATGTTTCCAGATAACATATCAAGAAAAATCAGCGGAAACCCCAGCAGAATGATCTGAAAATACTCGACCGCCAGCGCTGCGGTGTCTGGGTCAAGGCCCATCCAGGTGAAAGGCCGGTCGATCCAGGGCAGAAACAGCAGACTGATAAAAACCCCAACCAGCAGGCTGAGCCACGAAGACTGCACGATGGCTTCCCAGGCGCGACGGCGGTGACCCGCACCATGAAACTGGGCGACCATTGACGAGCAACCGGTGCCGGTCACCTGCATAATCGAATACAGTGACCAGACGATAAAGCCAGCCGATGCAACCCCGGCAACCGCACGAGTGCCAAGCTTTTCGATCCAGTAGATATCGATGATATCGAAAAGAATCAGGCCAAGAAAGCCGCCGATCGCCGGCAGAGAAATATTCAAAACCCGTCGATAGATGTTAGTGTCAATCTGCTGCATTGGCTCGAAAGTAGTCAGTTGTTATGGCTTCTGAGACCGGCAAAGCATATACCAACGCGCCCCGGTATGCAAGAATAAAGAAAAAAGTCTACGGGTTGACTGAAAGCAACGGCCCGGCTTGCAAGCCGGGTCGTTGAATCGATTAACTTTTTTAGAGAATTCAATTACTCAGAAGGATTCAGCGCAATCGGTAATTTTGACTTTTTCGGTCACGATATAGGATGGCACCGAAAAAGCGACCGGGGCACGACGACCGTAAGTTGACGACAAGTTCACCGATTCGGCTTCTTTTGAGATGCGCACGATTTTTCCGAAAATGCTCTGAAAAGTATCGGTAATGCGTGACGAGAAAATCGGGCCAACCACCTTGCCGTTTTCAATCAGCACAGCGTTAAAGCGTGAACTGCCGGTAAAGATGCCCTTACTGGCATTCGGAATATTGAGATAATGCATTGCGGGAATATAAAGAACCCGCCCCATTCCCTTTACGGCTTCGAGAAGATCGGCGGTATCTTTGCCATGCTGCATAACGATGCTGAGCGAACAGTTATTGTGGCCGGTGAGCGGGCGCCCGTATTTGGCAGCGGTCGAACTGTCGTACATGAGGTTCTGCAGTTTGCCGTTTTCTACAACTGACCAGGCCTGGCGGTGTTTGCCGGAAAGGTCGAAACCCTGGCGGTAAGTTTTGTCATTGGCAGGGTCGTCGGTGATGGTAACGTTAGCGCCAAGCACCAGATCACCCTTTTTATTTTTGCAGGTCCAGCCCTGCTGTTCTTCATACGGGCGGCCAACAAAGCCCGTATAAACTGCCATTTCAAGAATTTCGGCGACGGCATCCGCACCGAAGGCCACCGTATATTCACCTGGTTCGATGTGAGTTGCGGGGTGCTTTTCGTAGATGGGCAGAAGCTTTTTAAACCCGGCGATTATCTCTTCAACCTTGAAATCGCTTTGACGCCAGCCGGTGGCGGCAAGACGCAGTTCCCATTTCTTTTCGGGGTGCTTGAGTACTGCGTTGAAGAACTGGTCGGTGCCGAGGTGGTGCACCGTCTGGTCATTAGCGGTCGATACCATGAACAAATCGACCGAACCGCTCGACCATGAACCGGAAAAATTGTAATGAGCGCCGACTTCTTTGATTATGCGCTGGTAGGCCGCAGCCTTAACAGCCGGATCAAGGTCTTCAAGGGCCTGATCGTACTGGTGCTTTTCGCTGATCGTCTTTTCGACCTGGTCGTGAATCGGCTGGTAGGCTTTTTCGCTGGCAACTTCGGCCTTGGTGACCGCAATCTGCAAAGCCTGTTCGATATATTCTTCAGAGGTGACGTCGCCCATCTGCGTGTGGGTGCCGGTGCGGCGGCCGTTGATGACTTCTATATCGAGGCGGGTCAGCATTTCTGAGGTATTCAAAGATACCGAATTATTGCCAATTCGCATCAGATGGCTTTTTTCGCAATGCAGAACAAAAGTAGCTGTAACACCGCGGGCAGCGGCACGACTTCTTACGGCGCTTATCATTGCATGGGCTGGTGATTTTTTCATGGGGTTATTTCCTTTCGCCAGTAATGACGTTGTCGAAGCGAACAACCGGAATGCCGTGCCCAAGCTGCATGACCTGGTTTGGCTCGCCCTTGCCGCAGTTATCGACCTGCCAGACCTTCCAGGTCGAGGCATCGCCGACCGCCGACAGCGAATTATAAAACTCAACGGTGTGCCCCTGATAGGTTGGGTTGCGAAGAATACGGGTCTTTTTGCCGTCTTTTACTTCCCAGGCAATTTCGCAGCCGAAGTGAAAATGCTCGCGGTTCGAGCCAATCGACCATGAAACCGGGTTGTCAAGCACCAGACCATCTTTGGTCGAAGCAATGATATCTTCAAGAGTGCCATCGTTACCGGGAAGAATGTTAACGTTAGTCATGCGATCGATCGGGGCACGATAAAAAGCGGTGGCCCGTGCAGCGCCGCCACTCTCACTGAAAATGGCTCGGCCGGCCTTCTGGTTCGCTTCATCGACCATGGCACGCGAACTGAGGGCGTTAACGAGCAGGCCCTTGTCAATCAGCAGGTAATCGCGTTCAGGTGAACCCTCATCGTCAAAGCCAAACGAACCGGGCGAATTTTCGATACCGCCGAAAGCGCTGACCGAAAGCTTTTTACTGCCATATTGCAGTTTGCCGAACGAATCGAGATTAACGAATGAACCACCGGCATAAGAGAGTTCGTAGCCGAGAATGCGGTCGAGTTCAAGCGGGTGGCCGATGGTTTCGTGCACCTGCAAAAAGCCCTGGCCGGGCAGAAGAATAACCGAACGGCGACCATAGTCGAGCGCTTCAGCCTTGATCAATTCGGCAAGTTCACGCTTGATACGATCAGCGTGCCCTGAAAAAAGTTCAGGGTCAGTGAGCATTTCGTAGCCACGACTGCCCCTGCCGGTCGTGAAGAGCTCCTGGCTGCGGCGTTGCATCTGCCCGTCGGCATCGAGAGCCATAATCATCATTTTTCCGAAAACGTTGCTGAGATGGCGTTCTACTTCAGTGCCTTCGCTGTTGAAAAAATATATATTCTTCTTCTGGAATTCAGCGTAAACGTAGCGTTTGATTACCCAGTCTTCTTTGAGGCGTGCATCGAGAGCGCCAAGAAAATCGAGTTTTTCTTTGAGACTCACGGAAAATGGGTCCTGTTTGACCGGTGTATTGAACACACCCTTGTGAGCCGGCTTTTTGCCCATGCGCAGCGGTACACCAACAAGTTTCGCGGCGGTCATGGCGTTCTGGCAGGCCAGTTCAAAGCATGCATCGATTTCTTTGACATTCGAAGTGGCGGCAAAGCCCCAGGCGCCACCGTAGAGAACCCTGACACCGAGACCGCTCTCAAAGGTCGTGTCGTTGGCTTCAAGGTTACCATCGTAGAGCAGCAGGGTCTCAGAATCATCGTTGGTGTAAAATCTGGCGTCAGTGTACTCGGCACCCTTGCCGGCCAGGCGTTCAATATTCTGCAAGATCTGTTTTTTTAGCTGGGCTGAAAAACTCATTCGCGTCCACCTTTCCTGTTTGCGGTCTCTTTTAGTCGAAATATTTTACCCTATTTGCCGGTACAGATAAACAAAAAAGTGAGAAATTTCACGAAGCCAGTTTGGCTACATAAAAACAAATGATTAAAAATCAGGCCTTGAAGTCGATTTTCATCAGGGTGACGTCAGCACCGTGGTATACAAGCTTTTCGAGTGTCTGCCAGCCCATGTGACGGTAAAAGTGTTCGCGGTCGGGAGTGTAGAGGTACAGGGTGCGAATGCCGGCATCACTGGCGTGCTGCATGATTTTTTGAACAACGGTGCGACCGACATTTTTTTTGCGGGCAGTCGGGTCTACAAAAACACTGGCGAGCCATGGAGTCAATTCGGGGCGCTCAGGCATGTCGGTTTCGAGAATAGAGGCCGAACCAACTATCTGGCCATCAACTTCGGCTACATAAGTCGCCGGTATGGTTTTGCCGGCAAAGTGCTCACGCATTTTTTCGATGCGGGCCTCGAGAGTACGGCCAGGGTTAAGATAACCCCATTCATTATGGTGCCAGGTGCAGATTTTTTCGAGGCAATCAGGTCGATCAATGAGATTGAGAATTTTCAAGGCACACTCCCTTAATTCGAAATTTGCACTTATTTTACTACAATTTTTTGGTAGCCTGAGCAGCAATTTTCTTGAG
>DAOPYA010000094.1:0-6580 GCA_035352635.1 Candidatus Rifleibacterium sp. | reverse complement strand
ATTTGCACTTATTTTACTACAATTTTTTGGTAGCCTGAGCAGCAATTTTCTTGAGATGGATGTTTTTTTTGTGCAATTGCACAATTATTTTCCGAAAACCCTTGACTTTTATGTCGCGTTGCAGCAAGATAAATTTAAAGAATTATTGAGGAGCAGTACCTTTATATGGATTGGACGTCATTGTTCGAGAGTCTTGATCTGAATAATCTAATTCCGGATTGTTATGAAAAGTGGAAACCTTTTGTAAAAGGCGGCCTGGCCTGGTTTCTCGGTCGCCTCAGTGAAGACCGCCAGAAGGAAATCCTCGCTGACCAGCTTGAACTCGGGCCTTTTGTCAGTGCCTCTGATCGACTTGAAGCCGTGTTGCGCCGCTGCCCCACCCTGCACAAGCTCGGCCAGATTCTGGCACGCGACAAGCGCCTGTCACCAGAATTACGCACCAGTCTGCAACGACTAGAATCTTTGCCACCGCGCATGACTGTCGATCAGATCAGAGCAATACTGCAACGCGAAAACATCAGACTCGACGGCATTACCCTTGGAGAAAAACCTCTGGCAGAGGCCAGTGTCGCGGTGGTGATGCCTTTTACGTTCACGGATGCTGCAAAGCGGCAAATTGATGGGGTTTTTAAAATTGTCAGGCCCGAAGCCGAAAAAGCACTTGAAAAAGAACTCGAACTCTGGCCTGAACTTGGCAAAGCCCTCGAAGAAATTTGTCACAATATGAATCTGCCGGTTCTCGAATTTGCCGGGCCATTAGCAGAGGCGGCACTTCTGGTTGCAGACGAGGTAAGACTTGACCGCGAGCAGACTCACATCAGACGAGCGGTTGAACTATACCGCGATTTCCCTGAGATCGCACTGCCTGAGCTGCTTCCGTGGTGCACATCACGGGTCACTGCCATGACGCACATCAAGGGCAAACCCCTTGCTGAAGCGCTCAATGACCCGACGGTCAGCAAGAGTGAACGACGCCGCATCGTTGAGAAACTCGTCGATGGTCTGATCGCCCGCCCTTTCTGGATGTCGGAAACCTGGGCAATCTTTCATGGTGACCCCCACGGCGGCAACATTTTTCTTGATAACCAGGGCCGTATCGTACCCCTCGACTGGAGCCTGGCGGTTGAGCTGCCTAAAAACGACCGGGTTGCGGTTCTGCAACTCCTGATGGGCGGCTTGCGCCTCGATGAACAGGCGATTCTGCAATCGCTGAAACAACTGGGTCTTTCTTCTGACGACCAGAAACTTCGGCAAACTGCTTCATGGGCTATTGGTCACATCCGTAACGGTAATTTTCCGGGGTTTGACTGGTGCCTGGCGGTACTCGACCACGCTGTTGAGTTTGGGGGTCTACGGTTGCGGGCTGAACTGGCACTGTTCAGAAAAGCTCTGTTTGCTCTTCTGGCTCTTGTTGAAGATATTGCCCCGCAGGCAAGTTCTGATGCGGTGGTAGTTGGTGCCGGTCTGACGCGCCTGGCGAGTGAATGGCCGTCAAGGGCATTTGCAAACGCGTTCACCCGTCAATGGGGCACGCATGTGTCGAACGTTGATCTGAATTCGCTGTTTGCTGATATGCCATTGTCGGTCACCCGGTTCTGGTTTGGCTGCTGGTCAGATTTTCTCGAAAAAGCAACTCCCGGCACCAGAAGTGGCACCGGGAGTTCAGAGCAACATAAATAAACAAGCGGTCAGGTCAGTCGATACGAGGCCTCGGAATACTCTTGACCACGCCTTTGGGCAGTTTGTATTTGCTGGTTGAAGGCACAATCTTGATACGGCCTTCGACACCAGGGCAAACGGTCTGCGCTTCATGCAGAAACTTCATGAACATGTCAGCGGTCATGTGGCCGGTCGATTCGGTTTTGACTGCTTCAGTGAAGCCGCTCAGGCCGTTGCCGCCAGCTGCAAGAAAGTCGATGGTGGTAACGGTATAAAGTTCGTCATCTTTCAGCGGGGCGCCCCTGAAAGTAATTTTTGGGAGGCTGCCGGTATAATCGACACGCAGACCTTCAGAGACCTGCAAAAAGCCGCCAAAACCGCCAGAAGTAGCAGAATAACTGGCAACTTCGCTGAAAACCTTGCGCAGGCTTGCACCGTTCATGGTGAGCCGCATCAGGTAATTATCAAATGGCAGAACGTTGAGAACGTCACCAACAGTAACGGCGCCGGTGGCAATCGAACTTCTGATGCCGCCGCCATTCACGAGGGCCATATCAGAAGGAACCGTATCTTTGAAACAGTCGGCGAGCAGATTCCCGAGGTTGGTTTCACGGTTGCGCACCTCGCCGCGATCACCGTTCAGATAAACCTTGGTTTCGGCCACCGGAACAGTCACCTTTTCCTGGATCTGGTTCCAGAGGAGGTTGACCCGGTTCGCGACCTTGATATCTTCGGCAAGTTTAGCCTGCATGGGCACCTGGCCAGCGGCGGTAATCTCGACCGGTCTGGGTGAATTGCGATAAAAAGTGATGTCGTAACGGGTGATGTTCTGGCCCCACTCACCGGCCTGCGACATGAAGCGGTGGCCACGCTGGCCGCTGACTACCGCCGGCGGATCGATGAGCATGTGGGTATGACCGCCGAGAATGCCATCAAGTTCGGGAAATTCTTCGAACAGCTGGAGTTCTCTGTCCCAGCCGAGGTGGGAGAGCAGCAGAATCATGTCAGGCTTTGCCTGTTTAATTTCGGGCAGATACTGGCGCAGCGCTGCGGCCGCATTGCACACATTAAAATCATTAACAAAAACCGGCTGCACGATAGTTTTGAGCTCTTCGGGCACCATGCCGATGATTGCTACCCGGATTTTTTTGCCGGCGGGGCCTACTTCGGTGATAATGTAGGGCTTGACCCGAACCTGCAGCGCCGGAATCTTGCGAAACTGGATATTAGCAGCCAGAACGGGAAAATTCGAGTAGCTGAGCGCCTCTGCCAGGGCCGGCTGACCGTTATCGAATTCGTGGTTACCCAGGGTCATCGCAGCATAACCAGTCTCGTTCATGATTTCGATATCAGGAATACCCTGAAAGAAACGATAGAAAAAAGTACCCTGAAAGATGTCGCCTGACGAAACCATGAGAACATCTTTGCCGGCCTTTTTAAGCGAATCTCTATAGCTCTTGATGCGGGCATAGCCACCAGTCAACTGACCGGCAGCATTATCAAACTGCATTAGATGTGCGTGCACATCAGATGTGTGCAGAATAGAAAAGCTAACCGCCTCAAATGGTGCTTCAGAAAAGGCCATGAGACAAACCGGAAGCAGAACCGTTAACAGCAATGATCTGAAGAAATGTTTAATCATCAATGCGTATGCTTTCCTTAAGAAGGTTTTTAAGAATTTTACTCAGAAAACCCGCAACCCGCAAGAGCAGAAGCAAACTTTTTCGTGCTATTTTGTGCACAAATTTTACACCGGCCCCACCATGATATGATGCCCGGGCCAGCCGGCGGCTCTTTATAGAAAGGCAATGAAGGCAATGAAGGCATTGCTGCCGTGCATTTCAGGTATGCACCGAAACAAAAAACTCAATAGTCAGATTCTTCAAGAAAATCGAACATCCAGTCGCCCGAGGCCACCGCAACTTCGCCCTGTGGGCCGGTAACAGTTGTCGAGGTATGCAGGCCACCGGCAGCAGGTGAACCAGTGACTTCGCTGGTAAAGGTCTTGCCGCTTTCAGTGGTCGTCACCGTCGTAACCTTGTTGTCAGCAACTGAAGTGGCAGATGTCAGGTGAGCACTCTGGCCATTTGCACCAGTGATGGTTTTTTCGGTGGTGACCAGGTTCCCGTCACGCTTGCCCTTGCCCTTAAATTCATGGGTGCGACCCTGAGTTCCGGTTATGGTGCCTGATTCCTGCCCGGCCGCGCCTTCTTCGGCAAAACGATGCATGCGTTCATTTAATTGTGGAATCTGCTGGCCGATTTGCTGGCGTTCTTCGGGAGTCATTGCCTGCCATTGTTGCTGCAATGCCAGTTTCTTTTCTTTATAGAGGCTGGGATCACCAGATTTTTTGGCTTACTGAAAAGCTTTTATGCGTTCATGAAGCACCCCAAAAGCTTTACCGCTGCCGCCCTGCTGACGCAATGCTTCCCACTTTTCCCTGAGGGCCTGGCGCTTCGCTTTGGCGGCTTCCGGGTCGTTGTTGCGCTGTTTCTGGCGTTGCTGCATCTTTTCTCTGAGCATTCCACCCTTTTCAGAAGTTCCAGGCTGCTGCTGTCTGCGTTGCTGCATGCGTTCCTGCATGCGTGCCCGCATGCCTTCAGAGTTGCCGGCCTTCCCACCACCCTGCCCTTTCGCCATTTTGCCTGCGGCCGAGAGCGGCGACAAAACCGGAACCATCAGCAAAGAAGCCAGACCCAGAACCAGATATGATTTTCGCATCACAGACTCCTGTAAGCTATAGACTTAAAAACAACCAGACTTTTTTTAAAACGGGAAAAAGCAGAAAAAAATTTCAGCCGGCGGCAGCGAATTTCAGGGTAGTTTTCAGCAATTCCCTGAATTTTGCGCCCTCTTCTGATTTTTCACCTTTGCTACCGATGGTGTCTTGAAGAATGAGCAGCAGCGAACCACCTTCAACCTTGAACGAATAAATTTCCTGGGTGATGGTGCTGTCGCCAATGGTTGTAATCAGGCGGGTGCCTGCGGTTTCAGAACCGTTCAGCTCGGCCCGACAAGGCTCAAGACTTGAATTTTTTTCGCCAAAGCGCGGTAGCAACATGCTCGCCATGATCTGATGATTCATTTCGGCCGGGTATTTTTGAATCATCAGCACGAACTGGTTGCCCGAGAGGCTCCAGAGGCTGACTTCCTTTTCAGAAAGATCGGCTTCAAAAGTATAATTTCGCGGGTATTTTAACTCAATACCGCCGTAGTTGAAGTTCTTCAGCGGTTCAACAGTCAGAAGCACCGGCAGTTTTTCACCTTTGCAGGTCACCTCAAGTGATTTTTCAGGCACAATCTGATATTCATTGCCGTCGATACTGAGCTTAAAGGTATCGGCCGGTTCACGGCTTTCATCGATTGCAGTGGCCGCACTTGCACTCGCGACAAGGTTTTCACTGGTGCTGGCCTGGGCTCTCAGCAGGTTGGGGCTGGCAAAAATGGCGAACAGCAGTGCTGTCAGCAGTATTTTTTTCGGCATCTTGAACTCCTTAAAAAGCTTTTTCGAAAAACCCGGCAGAATCATGAATAATCGTGTCTTTGCCGGCAAAATCACTAACTGAACCTCTCTTGATGGTATTAACGAATGACTGGCTCAAATTCGCACCTCAAGGTTTAATCGTACCAGCATATTACAAACCACGCCGAGGTTAAAGAGTCTTTTTCAGTTCACAGGGCAAACGTTCTCCATATGGCGTTATCAGCATACCTTTTGCAGCAAAAGCGTTGTGGTCAAGCTGCTATCAGGGTCGCGGGTGGTTCTGAAAGAATTTCCAGATGATATCGTTGCCAGGAAAATTCGCTGCGGGTTTGTCAGAGCCGGCGCGGGGCACCCGGGTCGAACCCGGCCAGGCGTGACCCATGTCGTGAATTACGTGCGCTACCACTTCGCTGTTAGCGCGGCCATTTTTGTAATAGTGAGTGGTAGTGTTCATGCTGGCGTTGTAAGTGGTTTCAGGTGTCGGGTCGCAGCCATCAGCCGTTACCCACAAATTGATGGTTTGTGAAGCCGAGAACACACATTTTGGCTCTCCCACTGACTGTTTCTGCAAGCCGCCCTCAATCGGGATATGTTCATCGACAAGCCCTTGAATTATACATACAGAAACCGGCGTCTGAGGCACCGGTGGCTGATGCCAGTCTTTTTCGCCCGGGTCTTTGCCCCCGGCAGTGCCGACAACCGGTGCGATAGCAGCGAATCTGCTACCAGGCGCCGCTGCCAGAAAATGGCAGAAAATAGCGCCGTTAGACAGCCCGGTTGCAAAGATTCGTTTTGAGTCGATCGGGTATTCGGCCGCAAGCTTCTGCAGCAAAGTATTAACAAAGCCGATATCATCAATTTTGTTTTTTTGCGCGTAACCAAAGCCGAAAGATACGTTCCAGGTCAGCAGCACATGCTTTGCTTCGCCGGTGCCATTTGGAGTTACCAGCATAAAGCCCGCTTCTTCAGCTTTCTTTTCAAGTTCATAGTAGTAAAGTGCGCCACGAGCGCCACCGCCGCCCCCATGAAAGAGAAATACTACCGGCAGAGAGGTTTTCTTATCCCAGGTTGAGGGCAGATACAGATAATACGAGCGCTGGTAACCATCATGCTCCAGCTCATGAAAAGTCGAAGAAACCTTTTGCTGCAAAGCCCTCTTGTCAGCGCGGTCATGAATGAAACCCCTGATTGCCCCGCGCAACCGTTGCGCCGAAACTGGCCCACCAACGAGCGCCCCTATAACAGCTAAAACCACAAAGATCCACACCTGCCGAGTTCGACTCGATTTCATGGTAATTCCTCAAACATTAAACCTGCCCGCAGAGCCATCACCCATAACAAACATGACGCCACCCATGATGATAGCACACCCCATGGGTTTTCACGGGCTTCTATTTCATAAAACCGCCGTTCTTCTTACTTAATCGTCATCAACAC
>DAOPYA010000093.1:0-16826 GCA_035352635.1 Candidatus Rifleibacterium sp. | reverse complement strand
AAGCGTCGCTTATGCAATCGCCTGACCTGCCGAAACTAGCATCTAGAGAAAGTTAGGTAAGCGTTTGCCCTGTTGCTGAACGACTGTGCAAACACACTCAAAAGCCTTACAGGTGAAATACTGTAATTACCAGTCTGGCTCGTCAGAAGAGGGCTTGCGCGCTGGCCGGCCGCGGTTTTCGAACCACGCGCGCAGTTCTTCGGCGTCCATCTGGGCGGGGTCGAGATCTTCGTTGCGTTGGGATTCATTGCGATAGCGCAACTGGGCTTCCCGTTCGCGGCTTGCCATTTCTTTGAGGATCTTTTCGATCATATATGGATTAACCTTGGTATTTTTCATGGCCCGGGCGCGTTGCGATGCCTCAGGTTCGCTCTTTTCGGGGCCAGATTTTTCGTTCATTTCGATGTCCTGACGCCCGGCAGCATCGTTGTCAGCAGCACCTTCTGTTAATTCCTGGGTCTGCGATGCAATATCAGAGCTATTGCTGGCATTTTGCGCCCCGGATTCAGGCGGTCTGGCATTAGAATCATCTTCAGGTTCATTCTCAGGCGGCTTGTTTTCGGCGTCAGGGTTACCTGAATTTTCTGCAGATTTTTCGGGCGATTCTTCAGCATTCTTCTGGCCCGGCTGGTTCTGGCCATTCTGGCTACTCTGATCGTTCTGCTGATCGCTCTGCTGGCCCTTGTCGTTTTGCTGACCTTGCTGGTTTTGCTGACCTTGCTGACCTTGCTGACCTTGCTGATCTTGCTGACCCTTGTTGTCTTGCTGGCCTTGCTGATCCTTGTTTTCTTGCTTATCTTGCTGGTTCTGGGGCTGATTTTGTTGGCCTTGCTGGTTCTGCGAGTCACCTGGTTTGCTTTCAGGTGGCTGCTGCTGTTTTTCGAGTTGCTTTTGCAGCTTATCTCTGGCGACTTTAAGGTTATATTCAGCCTGGTCGTCTTTTTTAAGGGCAAGGCTGTTCTCATAGGCCGAGACGGCAGCGGCGTAGTCACCGGCCCTGAAAGTTGCATTGCCAAGATTGTAAAGGCTGCTGAACTGCGCGTCAGGATTTTGCTGCAGGGCTGCCGAACTGGCAAAAAAAGCTGCGGCCCCGGCAAAATTACGTTTTCGGTAATTTATGATGCCAAGATTATAATGAACAACCGGATCATCCGGGCTGTCGAATCTGGCCTTCTGCATTTCAGCTTCGGCGGTTTCGAGGTCGCCCGCCACGAGAGCATTTAAGCCTCTGTTGACGGAAAAAGCCGGATGAGCCTGTGAGGTCATCGGCATCAGCAGGCTCAGACAACAAATTATCGCCAGCAAAAAGTATCTGTTCATATTCGTTTTAACCAGTGATCTTTTTCGCGTTCGTACGGTATGCGTTCCGAGATCATCCATTCGAGTAGCAGCAGCAAAAATGCGAGCAACACCGGGTAAAAATAAAGTTCGCGGCGAACCAGCCGACTGCCGCCGGTCACCGTCACGCGTTTGATGCCGTCGAGACCGGCAATGACTTCCCGGGCGCTCGAAATATCAGAAGCTCTGAAATAGGTGGCGCCGGTGCGGGTGGCGATTTCTTTAAGATTGGCTTCGTTGAGCTTGGTAATAACCGGGCGACCATTATGGCGTTTATAAATGATTTCGCCGAACCAGGTGCGGCTCTCTGGAATTCTGCCGCCGGCGGTGCTGCCGATACCGACCGTGAAAACCTGGATTTTTTTGCGGGCTGCCTCTTCGACAGCTTTTTCGAGGCGTTCACGATTGTCGTCTTCGCCGTCTGATATAAGAATAATTGCCCGAGACTGTGATGCGGTCATATCGAAGCGGTCGAGAGAAGTCTGGATGGCGCCGGCAAGATTGGTGCCCTGACGCGCCAGCAGGCTGGGATTAACTCGTTCAAGAAAAGTGAGAAAAGCATTTTTATCATAAGAAAGTGGGCTTTGAATCATAGTTTCGCCGGCAAAAACCACCAGGCCGAGCCGGTCATCGCGCAAACCGTTTACCATGCGGGCCAGAATCGCTTTGGCCACATCAAGTCGGCTGTTTCCCTCGATGTCATCAGCATACATTGATTTTGAAATATCGAGGGCAATAACCAGGTCGAGTCCTTCGCCCATGATCTCTTCTTCGTAGAACCCGCCCTGGGGGCGCAGCAGACCGACCCCAACCAGCATCAGCACGACAAGAACGATGAGCCACTTGACGACCGGGCGCCTGGTAGGCTGGTGCCCGGCAATGCGCCCAAACATCAGATCGGAGGCAAAGGCGGTGCGGCGGCGATGCAGAGTTGCGGCAGCGTGTTTCCAGAGTATGGCGACCCAGAGAGCTGCGATGAGCAGGAGAGGCAGATATTCGGCAGATTTAAACATCAGCATCAGAACAACCTCTGGAAAACCCGGCTGCGCAGGTATATTTCGATCATCAGCACCAGGAACGCTGGTGCCAGGAACCAGTAGAAGCGCTCAGAATATTGAATAGTGCGGTTCACGTCGATTTTGCCCTTTTCGAGGGTTGCGATGGTTTTGTAAATTTCTTCGAGGGCCTGATTATCGGTGGCCCTGAAATAGTGGCCCCGAGTGATGAAGGCAATATCTTTCATCAGCTGTTCATCGATTTTAGGTATGTAGAGAGAACCATCATTGTTGCGGGCGTAAAACTTCTGGCCTTGCTGATAAACCGGAACCGGAGCGCCTTCAAGGCTGCCTACCCCGATAGTATAAACCCGAACCCCTTTTTCAGCGGCTATTTTTGCGGCTTCATGCGGGTCGAAGCCAGAGTTGTTTTCTCCATCACTGAGCAGAATCACGACTTTGTCGCGTTTTGCGCTGTTATCGGAAGCGAATTTATAGACAGCGTTGATAATCGCATCACCGATAGCAGTACCATCGTATTTCAGCATGCCAAGGCTGGTGCGCCGCAACAATTCCGTCACCACGCCATAATCAATGGTTAAGGGGCATTGGGTTAGCGCCAGGCCGGCGAACACTACCAGGCCGAGGCGATGGTCAGTAATACCGCTTATAAAGTTTTCGGTGATTTTCTGGGCGGCCCTGATGCGATCTGGCTTGAAGTCTTCGGCGGCCATACTGCCAGAAACGTCAAGGGCAATCATAATATCAATGCCCTGCCTGGTGACACTCTCGTGTTCCTGGCCATACTGGGGTTGCATCAGGGCGAATACCAGCAGCAACAGGGCACAGAGACGCAAAAGATCAGGCACAAACAGCAATCTGACCCGCAGACTCTTCTTCAGATCGCTGCCCGAGAATGCCTGAGCAAAACGAATCCCGCCCTTTTTCAGGGTTCGGCCCAGATAGAGCTTATACCAGGCAACCAGAGGAATCAGAGCCAGAAGCATTATAAATTCGGGGCTGTTCCATTTCATTTCAGCCACCCCTGATGCATGACCAGACCCGAAAGCTGGTCTGCCAGATCTTCTGGAACCACCCCGACCACAGCAACACCGGTGAATTTGACCCGATCGCATGTATCGAGAAATTGTCTGACCCGGCTGACAACCTCGTCAGAAACAGGTTGCCTGTCGAAACTGTCAAGCAGCTCGTCAGAAGTAGAAGAGGCACCGAGACCTATTTTATAGGCCTGGCGGGCATAGGTTTTTAAAACCCCGGCCAGGGTTTCGCAGATTTCTTTCAGTTGCCGTTGCTGCCAGACCGGTGACAACTTCAGGCGCTCAATCGCACGCAAAGCAAGTTTCTGGGGGTTCTGATTCAGCACTCTCACGGTTCTGGGCACCGGCTCGGTCAGCCAGCGATAAAAAAGCCAGAGCAGCCAGAATGCCAGCACAACGCCGGCCGCCTGCCACAGCAACTGCAACCACGGATACGCCATGCCCTGCGGAGGCATGAGATCAAATATCTCTTCGCCGGGCGGCAGGGCCGGCATCGAGGCAACGGCAACCGTCGCCGATGCGTTGAGGCGTTCAAGACCATTATGCTTTGTATTTGCCTGTTTCAGCAAGTTCAATCCTCGCGGCAGTGATTCAAATCATTCACCTGAAGGGGCCTGAGAAGTTGCCGACGCAATCTCTGGAAAAGCAGCACTGATAACCTCACGGTTAATCTGCATCGCTTCAGCCTGCGCCAGACGGTTTATTTCATCGGCAAGAGCCTGTTGGCGCTGCTGTTCATCGAGCTTACGATCTTTAAGAACATGTTTATTGAGATAAGCGCTGATCGCCAGGCTGTTCTCAAATTGTTTCACCCGGGCCAGATATTCAGAGTCATTCTTGATATTTTCGCGCTCTGCGGCTCTGGTCAAAAGCATTTCCTGGGTCATGGCGCTGATTGCCGCATCAATTTCGGCACGGCTTAAAGGGCCGCTCGAGGTTTTTGTGGCATTCAGACGGGCACGCAAGGCATCAATTCCGATCATGTGCCGATTGCCAAAACGAACAACCGTATCAGAAGCCACGTTATTGACCACCGGGTTTTCTCCGGAAGCGAAAAGGCGCAGGCGTTCGGCGTCGTAGACCCGGCCGAGGCGGTTCAGACAATAGCGGATCCTTTCTTCGCTGCCACTTGCCAATGGCTGATCGCCGGCAGTATTTTTGAGATAAACGAGTTCAGCCAGAGCTTTTTCGTAGTTGCCGAGGTCGTTCATATAAATATCGACAAGCGACTTTCTAAGTTTCTGGCTGCGTTCTGAGAGAGGCTGCCGGCTGATGTTTTCTTCAAGAAGCGCGGCGGCTTCGGCCGGCAGACCGTGTGCCAGAAGGCTGGCAGCGATGTTTTCATTCTCAACGCTGGTCGTTTTGCGGCTCTGATAATAATTCCATGAAAGGGCCAGGGCCAGTATCAGGCCGGCAATGATCATCAGCAGCATGGCATCTAATTTTCGGGTGATACCTCTAAGACTGTTCATTTTTACCTCATCTTATTTAAGGTTGGCCATTCTTCTCTCGCGTTCAGAGAAAAGCTGGCAAACAGGTTTAACTACAGACTCCCCGGCAATCAGCCTGATCACGTCGATTCCAAGGCGGCGGCAGGTTTTAACGAAGGCGTCATCGAGCTGTTTCTGATGGCTGGTCAGTTCGGCCACCGCCTGACGATCAGAAGTATCGAAGATGGTTTCTTCGCCGGTTTCGGGGTTCTCGACCTCGATCAACCCGACATCTGGCAGTTCGATTTCGCGAGGGTCTCGAACCATGACCATTATCAGATCGTGCCGGGCAGCGGTTATTCTCAGTTCCCGTGCGAAATCATTGATTCCGAGGGCATCGGTGACCAGAAAAACGATTGAACGGCGATTAATAGTTGCATTCAAAAAATCAAGCGCGGCACGCAAGTCAGTTTTTCGCCGTTCCGGAATGAAGTATAATAGTTCCCTGATCAGGCGCAGAACGTGCGTTCTGCCTTTGGCCGGTTGAATGAATTTTTCGACGCGGTCGGTAAACAGACAGACTCCGGCCCGGTCGTTATTGCGTTCAGCTGCCAGGCTCATCGCAGCTGCGAATTCAACAGCGCTCTCACGCTTTTCGCGACTGCCCGAGCCGAAGGCCATAGATGCCGAAAGATCGAGGGCAACCACCATCTGCAGCTCTCTTTCTTCTATGTGCTCGCGCACATGAAACTTGCCGGTGCGTGCCGAGACTTTCCAGTCTATTGATCTGAATTCGTCGCCACGGTAATACTCACGAATACCCGCGAACTCGATACCGCGCCCTTTGAAAACCGACCGGTAGCCGCCAGAGTAGAGAGAATCGACGAGATGGCCCGTCTTGATCTCAATACGGCGAACTTCTTTCAGCAGCTCTTTTGGCAGCATGTTCGATCAGCGCGGCACCTCAGGGCACCGCTACTCCTTCCCGGATACGTCTGACAATCTCGTCTGAATCGACTTCGTCAGCTTCGGCTTCGTAGGTTGGTATAATGCGGTGTCGCAGAATTTCGTTCATAACCGCCTTAACGTCATCAGGCTTGACGAAACCGCGCCCGGCGACCATTGCCCGGCTGCGTGCAGCACGTGTCAGATAAATTGAGGCACGGGGCGAAGCGCCGAAGCGAATATAGCTCTTCAGCGGCAGATTGTATTTTTCGGGATTTCGGGTGGCATCGACGAGTCGCAGAACATATTCGACGATCTTGTCGTCGACATAAACCTCACGGGCAAGCTGGCGCAGCTCAATAATGCCGGCGGCGTCGAGCACAGGTTCAACGACATTAATCTGGTGGCTTTTTTCGTCGAGGGCCATACGTTTAACAATGAGCCTTTCTTCTTCAAATGAAGGGTATTTAACGACGACCTTGAAGAGAAAGCGGTCAACCTGGGCTTCTGAAAGAGTATAGGTACCCTCGGTCTCAATCGGGTTCTGGGTTGCCAGCACCAGAAAGGGCTCCTGAAGGTGAAAAGTTTCGCGTTCAATGGTGATCTGGCGTTCTTCCATGGATTCAAGCAGGGCGCTCTGCACTTTGGCCGGGGCGCGGTTGATTTCGTCGGCCAGAACAAAATTAGAAAAAATCGGGCCCTTGTGAGTCTGGAATTCTGCAGTTCGCTGGTCAAAAATCCGGGTGCCGATCAAGTCTGCGGGCAAAAGATCAGGGGTGAATTGAATGCGGGAAAACCCTGTTTTAACTGTGCGGGCCAGGGCCTTGATCGCCAGAGTCTTTGCCAGGCCGGGCACACCTTCGAGCAGAATATGGCCATCAGAAACCAGGGCAAGAATCAAGCTTTCGAGCAGGTCGGTCTGCCCGACGAGAACTTTTCGAGCCTGGGTTCGCAGCTTTTCAATCAGCAAACCTGCCTCTTCTATTCTTTTTGTTAATTCTGGTGACTGGTTCATTGGCAACTCCCGTTAGTCGTTAATAACTCTTATAATTTCGCGGGCATCGGCATCGATCACCGAAAAAGATCTGGCCGGCACCTGATTGGCATACATAACCATATCGATATCATTCGTAAGGCGGCGTGCAGCCTGGGTAATGCTTTCGCCGCCTGCCAGCACACAAATCTGCCTGAAAAGTTCGTCTGAGGTCATATTGGCCCGCAAACTGCCAGACTTTGCCATGGCGGCTTCCCTGAACAGGTCAAAATAATGGCGGTAAAAGTCACGGTCGGCATCAGGGAACTGGCGTTTCAAGGAATCAACCGCACTATTGAAATTGACCTGACGCCTGGGCAATGGCGGCGTTTCGGCCACTACACCGGTAATAACAGCATCTTCAGTGCCAACCGACCGCCCGGTCTCTTTATCTGCGGCCTGAGAACCCATCGTCTGAGCGGCTGCCGAGGCAGCGACATCGCCTGCCGATCGCGCGGTTAAGCCGGCGAAGGCATAATAAACAAACGGCAGGGCCACAACCAGGCCCAGCGCCAGCCCGACATAAAGAATCCAATTAAAGAATCCATCACCTGGTTTTGCCGTTTCAACAGCCGATTTAGCCGCAGCTGGTTGCTCGGCAGGCTCGGGTTCGGGTGGTTGAACCGTAATTTCAAGCGGCCTGGTAGTATGCTCGTTGCCTTCGGGGTCTTTAAATGAAAAGGCTGGAATGGTAACTTTGCCGGCCTGCTGTGGAACAAGTTCGTAAAGCATCTGGCTCTGGGTCTCACCTACACCGTTGATGAATCTGGTGCTTTGGGCGCTACGGGTCGAAGCGATATCAAAACCCGGAATTTTTGTGACCGCCGGGACACTGATGCGCTGTGTATTGCCCGCATTTAATTTTTGAGTAATAGTCAGCACCAGACTTAACGATTCACCAAAACCCACCTGGTCGCGATCAACCTGGGCTTCAATAGAAAAGTTCTGGGCTGAAAGGCTTGCCGAGCAGGCCATCAGCAACAGCAGCAAATAATATATTCCTGTTTTGCGCACCGGGTTGCCTCCTGATTTTGTACAGTTTGACCAGCAAGATCGTTTCGGGTTCCCAAAAAATTATCAGAATTTATTTTTTTTCAAGGTTATGGTAAGTTTATGCCATGACAAACAGCGTTTCAATATCTTACATATTCAGTTCATACGTCGAGCTGACCCGTACCTGTCATCAGAGTTGCGGTTATTGCTCGTTTTTTCGCGAAGACGGCCCCCTGCTTATGGTCGCCGAGGTTAAAGAAAAGGTTGAAGATCTGGCACGCCGTGGTGCGACTGAGATTATTTTCATCGCCGGCGAATCCCCACAGGACTTTCCACACATTCAGATTGCCCTGCACCAGGCCGGTTTCACCTCTTTCTCTGACTACCTTCTTGAAGTATGCCGCATCGCGCTTGAAGCAAAAGTGCTTCCGGTGCTCGAGATCGGCTATCTTAATGCCTTTGCGCTCGAAAATTTCACTAACGCAGGCTGTTCGTTTCGCCTGAATCTGGTGTGCGCAACGCTTTCTGCTCCAGGCGAGGCCCTTGAACATTCAAGAGGCCGAAATCCAAGCGCTGGGAAAGCTTTCATCGAAGGGTTGCATAATTCCGGCATCCCCTACTCTCTCGGATTTGTCGTCGGAATCGGCGAAAGCGAAGAAGAACGCCTGAATTTCATCGCCGAGATCGGCAGATTCTGCACCGCTGACCCGCTGCTTCAAGATGTCAGGTTGGTTCCATTTCAGCCCTCCCCGGCGTGCAGCATGCCCGACCGACCGCCCTTGCCCTTTGCATCCATACAGAAAGCCATTGGTAGTTTGCGTGAGGTATTTCCGGTTCATCACATTTCGTTGCCACCGCACCTCTTCCACCGTTTTCCCGAGCTGGTCGAGCACGGGCTCAACGATCTGGGCAGCCTGCCCGTTCTAACCGGCGACCCCAGTCACCGCGCCTTTGAAGTGCCAAGCCTCGAAACCTTAAAAACCAGACTCGAACGACATAACGTTCTTGTTTATGAACGAGCCTCTCTTACAACTCCGATTGCCATTTCCCGACCCGAAATTGCCGAAGCTCTCAACGTCGGGCGCCGGCAGATCGAGCGCCGCAACCTGTCACGGCTCAACCTGATCGATAACGACCATTGTTTTGTCTGCGGGCCACGTAACAGCAGCGGGCTGCATATTCCGGTCAAAAAGCACGTAGAAGGGCACACCTGCTCGTTCACATGGGCGCCCGGCCCGGCCTATCAGAGTTATGCAGGCATTGTGCATGGCGGCATACTCTGCACCCTCATGGATGAAGCTATGGGTTACGCAGTTATGGGTGCCAAGAATGAGCTTACGGTTGTGACAGCTGACATGCAGATCAGATACCTCAAGCCAACTCCGATCGGTGTGCCGCTGAAGTTTGCCGCCACCCTGGTCGGGCAACGAAAGAATATGTATTTTGCCCGGGCCTCGGTAATTCTTCCAGATGGAACAATTCTGGCTGAGGCCGAGGGGCGATTTGCCGAGATAATCCTCCCAGGAGAGAAAAAATGAAAGCTAAAACAGATCAGCTGAAAGTATTGATATTCACTTCTCAGCATAAAATACAGGGCAACCTGCATCTTATAAAAAACAGCCGTCTGTCTGACATTTTGAATACTGAAAGCCAGACGCGTGATTTCCTGCCGATAACAGACGCCGTGATCACCGATTTGAGAACCAGCCACATTATGCATGCCGGTTTCATTTCGTTGAACAAGTGCAATATTGAACTGGTGATTGAAGAACAAGAACTTAAATCTGCCAGATAGAATAAACAAATGCTAAAGCCTCTCAAGGAGACCTGAATGGTTAGAGCCAACCGACATGGTTTTTTAAACCGAACTTTCACGCTGCTGGCAATTCTGATTTTTGCCCTCAGCGTATCTGTCAACGGCGCGGAGTTTTTAATTTTCCACACCAGCGACGTGCATGGAGTCATAGCCGCACACCCTGACCCGGTCATCAAAGAAGAACCGCGCCCGCTGATGGGTGGCTACGCCATACTTAAAAATTTAATGAATAAAGCCAAGGCGGCACCCGAAAACGCCAAGGCCCGCATGCTGTATTTTGATTCCGGCGATTTCTTTCAGGGTACACCGATTGTCGATCGCACCAAAGGCGCGGTGATGATCGACTTTCTTACCCGGATGCGGGTGGCAGGGGTGACCCTCGGCAATCATGAATTCGACTATTCTTACCAGAACCTCGTCGAGCAGATGAAAAAGCGCGATTTTCCGGTGCTCTGCTGCAATATTGTCGAAAAGGCAACGGGCAAACCAATGCCATTCACACAGCCCTATGTACTGATCAGCCATCAGGGTCGCAAGATCGGTGTAATCGGCATCGATTCACCCGAAACAGCGACTATTTCGTTTGAAAAAAACGTCAAGGATCTTGTTTTTCTTGACCCGCTGCCGATCGTGCCTGGTCTGATCAAGGCTCTTCGCAGGGGCGGTGCCGACTTCGTGATTCTGCTTTCGCACCTTGGCTTTGACGGCGATCTTGAGTTTGCCAGGCAGGTTGAGGGCATTGACCTGATACTGGGCGGGCATTCACACGCTCACAAAAAAGAAATCACCTGGATTGAACCCTTTAATACCCCGCTCATTCATGGCGGCAGCTCACTCGAGTATGCTTCGCAGATACGCATTAACCTTGAAGATGCCGCCAGCCCTGTAATCAGTTATGAATCGGTACCTCTTTATCTTGATAAAGTTGGTGAAGATCCGACTTTTAAAGAACTTGAAGATTCCTACCTCAAAGAACTCAAGATCGAGATGCAGCAGGTAATTGGCGAATCCAAAGTTGGTCTTTATCGTGGGGTGAGCGGCGGTGATTCATCTGAGGGTTCCCTGATAGCTGATGCGATGCGAAAATATTCTGACGCAGATTTTGCGATGATCAACTTTGGCGGGGTCAGGCAGCCCCTTGAAAAGGGCAAAATTACCATTGAAGACATTTTTATGGTTCAGCCCTTCGACAATTACCTTGAAGTGATCGACATGACCGGCATTCAGATTCACGACCTGCTCGAGCGCTCGGTTTCGAACCAGGCCAAACAGATTGATAGTGAAGACAAGGCTTTTGCGCTTGATAATTACAACATCAAAGCCGAAGGTCAGAAACTGGTAGTCGGCAGTGATTATGGTTATCTGCTGCCCTCCGGTCTAAAAATCACCTTTGATCCTTCTCAAAAGCCAATGAAGCGAATTGTAAAACTCGAGACCGAAGACGGCCAGCCTCTTGAAGCCGAAAAGGTTTACAAGGTGGCGCTGAATGATTTTATCGCTGCCGGTGGCGATGGTTACACACTGCTTCGTGAATACAAGAGTCGCAAGCGCCTTGACCTGCTGGTTCGCGATGCCCTGATCAAATACATTCAGGAAACCGGAGTCATCGAGAAACGCCCAGAGCCAAGAATCTTCAATACGAAGCTGACCGAAGAATACCTCGACTGATATGGCCAAAGCATGGTTCAAAGACCGCCTGAACGATCACTACCTGCAGAAATCCAGACTTGACGACTATCGATCCCGGGCAGCCTATAAGCTCGAAGAAATCGACCAGAAGTACAAGCTGATCAAGCCCGGGCAGAAAATTCTCGACCTTGGCGCGGCGCCCGGCAGCTGGACCCAATACGCTTTACGAAAAGTCAACGGCAAAGCTAAAATCATCGCCATCGATCTGCTCGAAATTGCCCCGGTCGAAGGTGCCATCATTATCAAAGGCGACATCAGAGACGCCGCGAACCAGGCCCGAATCACCGAACTGGCGCCTCACGGGCTTGACCTGATTCTCAGCGATATGGCCCCCGATACTACCGGGGTCCATTTTGCAGACACTGAGAACTCGGCCCTGCTCGTTCATCTGGCCCTTGATATAGTAGAAAAACTTCTTAAGCCAGGCGGCTGCTTTGTCGCGAAAGTCTTTGAGGGCGCAGAATATCAGCAACTACTGCAACGGGCCCGAAAAATGTTTGATTTTGCCAAGTCATTCAACCCGAAAGCATCACTGACCCGTAGCCGCGAAATTTTTCTGGTCGCCCAGAATTACCAGCCGAAAAAATAACCGCCCGGCAGATAAAGGCCCGACCTCTTGCCATTTGCCATCAGCTTGCCGATAAATCTATTATGCCAAGCAATTTGCCGCATGCGGTTCAGACCGTCAATGACGCCGCAAACATAAAAAAATGTAACTTCTGCGAACGCAGCAACCCTGCCGTTGCCCGTTTTTGCGGCGGTTGCGGCCGTTCAACGCGTTTCGCCCACTGCGAAGGTTCTGAAAACGTCGCACAGGGAACCCATACCAGGAATGAATTACCTGCGCCGCCATTGCCAAAACTCAAAAAAAGTTTTTCTCTAAAACGCATGGTCTTGAAGTATCGCCTGATGACCATGGTGATTCTGATGCTTTTGCTGTTCTCGCTTTCTGGTTTTCTGTTTTTTAATCAGGTCAAAGAGGCCACCGACGAAACCGCGAACTGGGTCGATTTTCGCGCCTTTCTGGCCCGAAAACTCGAAATGCCGCACCATGAACTCGACAGTATCTTTTATCAGCTTTTTTCTGAATCACCGGGCGATAAGGCCATAATAGACGTGGAAAAAGTCGGCCGGTTTGAATCTTTTCTGCGCCATTCCTTCAGCCAGCCGAATTTGTCGTTGTTTCCCAACCCGTTTTTTGAACAACCCAGCTCGCAACCAGACAGAAGCAGTTCTGACAGTCAATTCTATCAGGATGTTTCGCCAATCCACCCGGTTTATCTCGCAATCAAGCCGCTCAGCGATCTGGGCATCAGATGCGGCGACCCCAATAACTGCATACGCCCAACCGAAACAATAACCTGGAACGACTGGAAACAACTGGTAAGCAAGCTTTTCGCTACGCTGTCAATAGAAACAACCTTGGCAAACAATCTATGCTCGGGCAGATCCGGCCCGATGAGCAATCAGGATATCCGGAACTTTCTTGAGCATCTTCGCGAAAAGTTCCTGATTAAAAGCACCCTGCCCCTGATTTATGGTCGCGAAAAATTTTTCCCCAGCAGAATCGAAGCAATAAGTGCCCTGGCTTCAGTAATTAAAGAGCTGAACAACGCTTTGTAAAACCCAATTACCAGGCATTGCCACGCCAGGTGGCATTTCGCCTGGGCTCATCGAACTGGTGGCTATAATTCTTGCAACCCTTAGCATGCTGACGCTTTCGACCAGGCATGAATGACGAAGAAACGGGCAATCAAATGGGAGCAAAGACTCGTGGTCGTTGAACTGGTCGCGATTGTCGCGGTCGTTTGGGGGAACCCGAGGTCAGTTCATCTCTGAGGTTTGAGCTGCTGAATACTCTTCAAATATTGGCCGCACGCTGATGGCAAAATTTTCAACCGGCTGGTTACCAACGTGCACAATTTCGTGTGCTTCCATAAAACCACGGGCAAAGCAGGAAACCTGATGATAACCCGGTTTAATGCCTTTGAAAGAGAACTGGCCTTCAGCATCGGTTCTGGTGGCACGAATCCCAAGCTTAACCAGAACCTTTGCCATGGCATTGCCAGACTCAGAATGCACGACTTTGCCGGACAACCCGCTCATTACAGGTTTAATCGCCAGCCTTAGAGGGCCGGCCCGATACCCGGCGCGGTGGCGCAGGGAAATAGCTTCATAACCCTCAGAATAAGCCGTAACTTCGACAACGGCATTTTCGGGTGTCGAAAATTTAAATCGACCTTCAGAGTCTGCCGAGAATTGCTGTGAACCTACCATCACCACAGCACCAGCCACCGGCAAACCTGTTACCGCATCATTCACGCAACCTTCATACTGCTTATCTTCAACGAGGTTGACGACTGGTTCGACAGAGGTTTGTTCAGCCACAGATTCATCGGCAGCCTCAGGCAACGCAGGCGTTTTAAGGCCAGAATTTTCGTTCAGAGGCACCGTTGGCACTGTCTGTTCGAAGGCCGGTTGCGGCACATACTCTGGGGCAACCATGGTCTGAGCCGGTTGCCTGACACGATGTTTTGCCTGCAATTCTTTTAAACGTTCTTTGAGAATCTGTCGTTCGCCGGCGTTATTCAGGCTGACGGAAGCGGTCGCAGCAGTCGCAACATTCGCAACATTTTCAGCTAGCCCGGTCGGTTTTTCGACATATTTTTTCTGAATTTTGATCAGGCCGGCCGATGGTATGCCGTCTTCAACCTTAAAGAAGCCATTCTGAATATAGGCAGGGTTGTCGAAGAAGATGCTTTGCTGTCTGGCCCCAGCAAAATTTGGGTAAAAGCAACCTTCAGCATCGAGTTCAAACCAGTTGCGACGTTCAAAAGAATAGCGCCAGCCTTTGAGGTCAATCTTGCTCAATGCTCCCTTGGCACGCACCTTGCCTGCTTTGCCGTCAAAAACAATCAGCAGACAATTTGAGCCAAGATATTCAATCAAAGCCGAACCAATCTGTTTGACTTCGCTCTGTTGCAATGACATGTCCGGAAAAAGGCGACCGTTGCCAAAACCATGCAAGGCGCCCGTTCCGGCAAGCAACTGCAACGCATCTTTCAGCCAGTGCGCCGGGCCGATATCGGCATACTCAGTCTCTACGCGTATCAACACGGGAAACTCACGCATTTCAAGGCTCAGAGTTTCGAGAAGTCTGGAAAAAAAGTATAGCCCTTCGCCGCGCGGTATGACGCGCTTCCATTGCCAGTCTCCATTGGGAAGACTTTGCAACAGACCCCGCTGAATTACCGGATGCAGTATCTCTGGAACGCTCTGGTCGGCAATAACCTTTAAGTTATCAGAGGCTGATTTGCGCAACGGTTCGAGGGTTCTGATAACCCTTGCCATTTCACGGGCCAGCGATTCATTGGTGGCAACCTCGGATCGGTTACTTCCAGATGCAAAAATAAAGCCCGAAAGCATTGCCACCACAAATGCAGCCGACAGAAACAACAGATTTTTTCTGGCTGGCATGACTTATGGTTCCTGTTTTCTAATTGAGTCCGCGGTTCCTGCTGTCAGTCTGGTAGTTGCAGCAGGCGACAGACCCGCCGAAGTAACCACATTGGGGGTAATCAGAATGATCATCTCGGCCTTTTCATAGGCGTCTTCGTTATGTTCAAGGCGTTTGACCAGTTTGCGCAACAACGGTATTTTGCTGAGAAATGGGAACGGCCGCTTGTTATTGGTTTTTTTGTTACGGATCAGGCCGCCAATTACCACTGTTTCGTTGTCTTTGACCCTGACCATTGTCTTGATATTGCGTTTGGCGGTCCAGGGGTGACCTTCGACAAGCGACAGCAGTTCGGTCAGGTCAATATCGACCTTCATGGTTATTTCGTTATCCTGGTGAATAAAGGGCTGAACATTCAGCTTGATACCAACATCAGAAGTTGTCCAGTTATCACTCGTCGAAACCGACATACTGGCAGCGGCGGCGGCGAAATAATTGGTGGTTGAATTTTTGATCGGTATCTGTTCTGAAATATCGATGCTTGCCTCTTCCTTGTCCATGCAGCGCAGGGTTGGGTTGGCAAGGGTTTTAACCCTGCTGTTATCCTGAAATGCCGTAAAATTAGCTGGAATAACGATACTGGAGGCGTTGAAATTTTTCAGGTCACCAGTTGCCGCGAGCTGGTCTGGTATTTTAATACCGATCGTTTCGAGATCCTTGCGGGTGATTTCAATCAACCTGATATGAATTAGAGCCTGACGGGTCGGGTCTTTGTCGAGGCGTTTCATTACTTCGAGAGTTCGTTTAACCGAAGAAGCCGGGCCAGAGACGAGCATCAGATCCGTTCTCTTATCAAAAGACACTTTAACCGTCTCTTTTTCGCTCAGGTTTTCTTTGATCAGGGCGATCATTTCTTCAGGTTTGGTATTCAAGGGGTGAAAATATTCGCGGCTGAATGATTCTCCTGCGAACAGCATCTTGCCTTCAAGGCTTTTTACGGCAGTTTCATAAATATCTACCGCTTCACGGTCGCCAGTCAGAATGACGTTTCCGAGGTCTTCCTGGGTCTTGACCCGGGCGATAACATCACTGCTCACCAGTTCTGCGACAACCGAGTTAAGTTTTTCATAGGGCACCTGCAACGGCAGAATGCGTACCACTTTTCCGGCGAGTTGTCTGGCGTTATCCAGGGTCATCACCAGCAGGGTCTTTTCATCGACAACTGTTAAAACGAGGTCATGCACTTTCAGCAGGGTCTCAAAAGCACGTCGCAGGCTGATCTTCTGAAAATAGATATTAACGCGTTTTTCTTTGATGCTTTCGAGCGACTGGTCAAGGCCAATATTCACTTCAGCAATCTGCCCGAGCGCTTTTAGAATATCGCCGAGGGCGAGGTTCGACAAGTCAGCCCCCTCAACCTGCGCCTGTTCAGAAATTCGGAGCAACGGGTTTTCGATGCGTGAAACCCAGAAATCGCCGTCTTCGATCGTCAGCACAAAGCCGGCTTTTTCGGCGACCTGTCTCAGGGCTTCGGTGGGGTCTGCGGCACTGACATCAATTTCGATACGACTTTGAACCGGGTCACGAAAATGAAGAGTTCTCGACGCTTGTTTGGCAAGCTCGCGCATCACAGTAGCCGTATCTGAATTACTGATCTTTAAGCGGGTGGGTTCAGGGGTTGTCGGGGCAGCAACCGGCGCAGCAACTGCGGCCGGCGATGCTTCAGCGGCCGGTTTTTTTTGCAGAAGGTCTTTGCCGGGTGGCGCGATCAAAGAATAGGAACTGTGTTTTTCGGGCTGTTTTTCAAGACCAGGTTCCGTAAAATAGACTTCCATTGAATTTTTGATGAATTTAACAGCTGGTATTAAAGGTCGTTTGAGAAAAAATGTGGCACGCAGCACCGCCGGATCATCGGAAATCTGAGTCAGGCGTGCGAGTTTGACCGGCCCGCGCTCAAAGTTCATCAAAAATGGCGAAGCTGCAACCTTGCCGCCGAGAATATCGGCATAAAAAAGCGGAATCGAGGTTTCGCGGCATATTTTAGCAGTTACGGCGCCATCAAAAGAAAGAAT
>DAOPYA010000092.1:0-17014 GCA_035352635.1 Candidatus Rifleibacterium sp. | reverse complement strand
AATGTAGGTGGCAAAGGCATTGTTGAGCATGCGACCGTTGGCATCGTGGCGAATTTCTTCCATGGTGGCGTAACCAAGCCCCTGCAGCGTGCCGCCCTCAATCTGACCTTCGACCTGTTGCGGGTTAATGGCTTTGCCCATGTCATGAGCCGAAGTGATGCGCACCACTTTGTATTCGCCGGTTTCCATGTCTACTTCTACCTCAGCAATGTTGGTACAGTAACTGTAGACGAAGTAGGCATTGCCCTGACCCGTTTCTTTGTCATAAGATGAATCGGGGGCGATAAACCAGCCAAACGCGCTGGGCATGAGGCGGTAAGCGTATAGTTTGGCGGCCAGTTCCTTGAAGCCAATCTGTTTTTCAGCCCGTTTGTTCTTAATGAATGCCTGCCCGTCAATCAGCTCGACATCAGTCATGGCAACGCCAAGCATGTCGGCCGCCACCTGCAGCAGGCGCGGGCGAAGCTCCGCCGCCGCGAGCATCAGCGAATTGCCCGACATAAAAGTCGTGCGGCTGGCCACGGTCGGCCCTGAATCAGGTACCAGACTGGTGTCGGTTTCGACGACGTTCACCAGCTCGAATGGCGCCCCAAGAGCATCGGCGGCAATCTGTGCCAGAATCGTTCTGGCACCCTGGCCCATTTCGACATTACCAACCGCGCAGTGAACCGAACCGTCCTTCATGATGGTCATGGTGCTGCCAACCCGGTCAAGATGCTTGCCGCCGGCCCCAAGACCGACACCGTAATAAACCGTGGAAATTCCGATCCCTTTTCTGAGGTTGCCCTGACGCTCAGCAGGCTTCTGCCATTTGCTCTGCCACTGTGAACGCTCACCGGCACGGCTGATTGTTTCCATCAGACCGCATGACTGGTCGAGAACCTGGCCGGTAGCGGTTTTTGAACCGATTTTGTAGCCGTTGGTTTTGCGTATCTCGAGTGGGTCTATGTTCAGGGCTGTGGCAATTTCGTCGATCATTGATTCGCCCGCAAAAATAACCTGCGGCGAACCGAAACCACGATAGGCACCACATGGAACCTTGTTAGTCGCGACACCGAATGACCTCACGTGAACGTTCTCGCACTCGTATGGCCCGAGAGCATGCACTGTGCCACGCCAGAGAACGATTGGCGTAAGGGTCGAATAGGCACCACCATCAACGTAATAATCAATTATAGCCGCGATAATTTTGCCATGTTCGTCAGTGCCGACCTTCATTTTGATCAGCCCGGGGTGACGTTTTGAACTGGCAATAATGTCTTCTTCGCGCTTATAAACGAGTTTGGCCGGGCGATTGAAAATTTTGGCCACCGCAACTGCCTGCCCGGCAATCACGGACGGAAAATCTTCTTTGCCACCAAACCCGCCGCCGGTAGTCGTTTGAATAACCCTGGCCTTGTTGCGGTCAATGCCCGCTGCCGCTGCAACCGCGTCATGAACATAAAACGGGCACTGCATGCTGCCATACACGGTCATTGAGTCTTCGAGACCCGGCACCGCGATGACGCCATTGGTTTCGAGATAAGCGTGTTCCTGATAGGGAGTTTCGTATTCCTGCTCGAAAACATGGGCCGCATGCTGCATTGCTTCTTCAGCGTTGCCTTTGATTACTGTGTAACGGCTGAAACAGTTATCATCTTTATACAGGCGCGGCGCACCAGGGGCAAGAGCTTCTTTGATGCTCAGAACCGGCTTCAACGGCTCAACCTCGACCTTGACCAGCTCGGCGGCTGCCTGTGCCTGCTCAAGGGTTTCGGCGGCGACCAGGGCCACAGGTTCACCGTGAAACCTGACGAAGCCTGTGGCCAAAAATGGCTCGTCTTCAAAAACCAGCGGCACGGCGTTTTTGCCGGGGATCTGCTCAGCGGTAATTACACCGGCAACACCGGGCATTTTTTCGGCTTCACGCTTGTCAACGCTGATCAAACGACCGTAGGCATGCGATGAACGAACGGTTACGACATGCAGAATATCAGAAAAACTGTAGTCATCAATGTATTTTGCAACGCCTCTCAGCTTGTCGAGAGCGTCTTTGCGGGGCATAGATTCGCCAACTACCGGCATGGCAACCTCCTGAGGATTTGTGCTTTTCTGGCAGTTTATCACATGCCGGCCACACTTGCCAGATTTCCTCATATCACTCTGGCCGGGTGATGAAAGCAAAATTTTGCCAGCGCGTAAAATTCAGTTATCTATAAATAAAACCGCTTAGCGAAACTTAATGCATTACTGGCCGCGAAACCACGCTTAGCGTCTGTTGCGGCCCATGATTGCTGATGGCAAGGCTTTCGAGGCTTAGAAACCGATAACGTATTTGGCGATCACCAGCACCACAATCGCAATTGCAAAGAAACCGAGCTTCTGGCCGATGCCGTCTGACTGGTTGGGAGCGTTGTTGTTTTTGTTGCTGTTTTCATCATTGTTGCCATTGTTATCCATGAAACTTCCTCGCTGGTGCCGTGTTGATTTTTAAAAAGACGGGTTCGCCACCCTGCAATACTGACCCGCCGCGTCAGATTATCACACACCCTTCAGACAAAGCAACATCAGCGCCGGCAAATTGACTATCTGGCTTGCATAAAAAAAATCCCCGAAAAAATCGCGGCCCTCCCCACAAAATTGCACCGGAAGGCTGTATTTTTGCTGCGAATTGTGGCATATATTAGTTTGTCTATTCAGTTTTGCAGGATTCAATAGCAGAAACAGGGCGGAATTCGGCCCGGTTGCGATACTAATTCAAAGGTCAGGCAAACTTAAATGTATCTCAAGTCACTTGAGCTGATGGGCTTCAAGTCTTTCGGCCGCAAGACGGTTTTTGATTTCACTCAGGGTATTACCGCTATCATCGGGCCAAACGGTTCCGGAAAAAGCAACGTTTGCGATGCGATCCGCTGGGTGCTCGGCGAGCAAAGTGCCAAAGCATTGCGCGGCACCAAGATGTCAGAAGTCATCTTCGCCGGCTCTGCAGAACTCAAGGCTTCAGCTTTTGCCCAGGTTAAGCTGATTCTCGACAACGAAGACCACGCCATGCCCATGGACTTTTCCGAAGTCAGCATCGGGCGCCAGCTTTTTCGCTCGGGTGAGAGCAATTATTTCGTTAACAACAGCCGAACTCTGATGTCGAGCATCAAAGAAATGCTCATGGATACAGGTATCGGCAAAGACGGCTACTCGGTAATCGGTCAGGGTGATATAGACGATATTATTTTTCAGCGCACCCAGTCACGCCGCGCCCTGATCGAAGAAGCCGCCGGTATTACCAAATTCAAGCACCGCAAACAGAATACCCTGACCAAGCTCGGGCATACCCGTACCAACATTACCCGCCTGCGCGACATAACCTCTGAAATCGAGGGGCAGCTCGGCCCGCTCGCCGAACAGGCTGAAAAAACCCGCAAATATCAGGCACTGGCCGGCGAAATCAGACAACTCGAAATAGATCTGATTCTTTTCGACCTCAGTCAGCTGAACGGCGAATTCGAAAACATTAATTCGATGCGCCTCGGGCTCCTCGCTAAAATTGAAGAAATCGAAAAATTCCTCGCCGAAGTCGATGCAAAGAAAGCCGACGCCCGGGTGCGCTTTGCCGAGTTTGAATCAGTGCTGCAGACCCGTCAGGATGAAGTTAAAACAGTGGTGGTGCAGATCGACGACCGCCGCCGCCAGATGGCCGCTCTGCGCGAAGATCTCAAGAGCCAGCAGGCTCGCAGTCAGGCCATTCTTGAAGAAATCGATGGCATCGAAAGCCTTCTGCTCGACGGTGGCCAGGAAATAAGTGACGCCGAGAACCGCTTTAAAGACGAAGAAACCCGCGAAATAGAACTGGCTGCGGTTATGGCCGATCTTGAGGGCAATGTCGATGAAGTGCGTGCCGAGCTCGACAAACATCTCAGAGAACAAAGCAGCGATAAACAGTCGGTCTTTGATGTGGCGGTCGCACTTGCTGATCGCCGAAATCGTATTACCACCGTTACTCAGCAGATTCAAATTCTTGAACGCCAGCTTGATAAGGGCGAAGGCGATGTCACTTCAGCTCGAAATCATGTTAACAGCCTGCAAGCTGAAAACGAAAAAACTGAGACCGAGATTGCCACCATGAAAGCAGAAATCGAAAAAAATCGAACGCTGCTTTCCGAAGAAATGGCCCGCCTTAACAAGGTCGAAAAAGATCACAAGCGAACCGAAGAAGAGCTGACCGGCGTTTCTGACGGTATCAAAATGGCCCGCGCCCGCCTGAATCTTTTTGAAGAACTCCGCCATAGCAGCGACAGCGGTATTTTCCGTGGCGTGCAGGCCGCCCTGGCGCTTAAAGAGACCGGCCGCCTGCCCGGAATTCACGGCATCGTCGGTGACCTGATAAAAGTGCCGGCCGGCTATGAAGTCGCTATCGAAACAGCTCTGGGCGGCAGTATCCAGGATATCATCACCCAGGACGCCGAAACCGCCAAAGCGGCTATTGATATGCTGAAACAGAATAAGGCCGGGCGCGCCACCTTTCTGCCCCTCGATATAATGACCGCGCCACCGGCACTTGGCCGGGCCGAAGCCAGAGGTTGCCTCGGCGCAGCCCTCGAATTGATTGAATTTGATGCAAAATTTTATACGGTCATGAGTAATCTGCTCGGCCGTATTCTGATCTTCGATAACCTCGACAACGCAGTCGAATTCACCCGCAAGAATCGTAATTTCAATCGCATCGTCACCGTTGATGGCGAAATTATCAGGTCTTCAGGCGCCATGACCGGCGGCGGCGAAGCCCGCAAATCTGGTGGTATTCTCTCGCGCAAACGTGAACAAGAAGAACTCGAAGAAAAGCTGAAAGTGCTCGAAAGCAAAGAAGGCAAGCTGCGCAGCCTGATGAATAACCTGCTCCGCGAACGCCAGACCCTGAATAACTCGACCCGTGAACGCGATGATATGGTGCGGCGCCGCGAACAGTCACTCGGGTTCTTTGAACGCACCCGTGACAAAAATACCCAGGAACTGAAAACCCGCAGCGAAGAATATTCGAATATTGCCCGTGACCGTGCCGAAATGACCACCCGCCTTGATGCGCTTCGCCATGAACTCGTTCAGGCTGGCGCCGAACTGGCCTCTATTGAAAAACAACATACCGAGCTTTCCGGGCGCCTCAATGCGCTCAGCGGCCGCGAAGGTGCCATTCAGGCGCGATTGAGCGGTCTGGTCAGTATGCTCGGCGAACGCAAGCTCGAAATGGCACAGATAGTCGAACGCAAAAAAGCCATTAAAAAAGAAATTGAAGCGGCAACCCGCCGCCGCCGCGATGCCGCCGAGCGCAAAGAGCGTGCCGCCTCAGAAGTCGAACGCCTTAAGGGTTTGACCTGCGAAGGCGAAAAGAACGTCTCGGCTGTTCAGACCGGCATAGATGAGCTTGAAAAACGCAAAGAAACTCTTGAATCGGCCATGGAAACCATTCAAAATGATTACCGGCGCATGTCTAAAGAGCTTGATCAACTCGATCATGCCTATCAGAGCCGAGTGCGCATCGAAGACTCAACAAGAAAAAAGCTTTCTGAACTCGACATCAAATTGACTGAAGTTAAAACGCATATCAGCACCAAAGAAGGCATTCTCAGCGGTGAATTCAACATTGATCTCAACGATCATGGTTTTAAGCCGAATAAATACGAAAGCCGCGATGAACTCGCTGGCCGCATCAATCAGCGCCGCTTCGAACAGGAAGTCCTCGGCGCCGTAAATCCCCTTGCCATCGAGGATTACGAGAAAACCCGCGAACGATATGACTTTCTGAATTCGCAAATCGCCGATATGACCGATGCTGCCGATTCTCTTGAACAGGTTATTGCCGAAATCGAGAAGATTTCCTCTGAACGATTTCTTGAAACCTTCGGCCAGATCAACGTTGCCTTTAACGATATCTTCGAAATCCTCTTTCCGGGCGGCAGCGGTATGCTCAAGCTTACCGACCCGAATATTCCGCTTGAGAGCGATGTCGATATTGTTTGCCGACTGCCGGGCAAAAAACTCTCGACCCTCGAACTGTTTTCGGGCGGCGAAAAAGCTCTGATCTCGCTGGCACTGCTGTTTTCCATTCTGCAGGTTAAACCACCGGCGTTTTGTCTGCTTGATGAAGTCGAGGCGGCCCTTGACGAAGCAAATGTCAGACGCTTTACCCGCATGTTGCGCAGTTTTGCCGATAAAACGCAGTTTCTGGTCATTACCCACAATAAAGAAACCATGCAGGCGGTCGATGTCATTTATGGCGTAACCCTTCAAAAATCAGGCATTTCACGCCCAATCTCAATCAGACTTGAAGACGACGACAAAATTAAGGAATTTACTGTGAGCAAAGCCGGCGGCATGAAAGAACGCAATTATGCGGTTGCCACAGCTGGATCAGCCACAGAGGAGAACATGCAATGAGCGAAGAACAGAAAATTTCCGGGCCCGGCAAAGAGCTTGCCCGTCAGCCGAGACCCTGGGATGAATCAAGAGTAATTGTGCTGCTGATTGGCCTCAGCCTGCTTATCGAAGGCGTGCTGATCTATTATCAGGCCGGAATTTCCCAGGCAGTGGTCGCCGGCGTGACCTCTCTGGCAGGCGTTACCATGCTGCTCTTTGCATGGCTGGTGCCTTTTGAAGAATTTGAAGACTCAAAACCCATAGACGAAGAAGAGATCGGCGAAGAGGTTATTACTGCTCTTCCAGACCAGACAATTCAACCGGCCCAGGTGCTCGAAAAATCAACCATGCCGGTCGCTACCCCTGCAATACCATTAATTACACCGGTTACCGATCAGGTCTCTGCTGTTGAGCCGCCCCTTGAAAAACCTGCCGAAAAAGCAGCGCAGCCGGCCGAAGTTGCAATCCCAACCGAAGAAGAACCACAGCTTTCATGGTTTCAGCGCCTGACTGTTGGCCTGACAAAAACGAGAAGCGGGTTCATCGGCAAATTAAAACGCCTGGTGCTCGGCAGCACCAAAATCGATACCAACCTGCTCGATGAACTCGAAGAAGCTTTATTTGAAGCAGATGTGGGCGTAAAAACCACGCAAGAACTCCTGCAATACCTTCATAAAAAGGTTGATGAAGAAGATATAACCGATCCGGCCAGAATTTATGCCCTGCTGCGTGATGAATTGAGAGGTATGCTGACCCGCTATTCGTCAAACCCCGTATTCAACCCCAAGGGTTTGACCGTTTACCTCGTTATTGGTGTCAATGGCGTCGGCAAAACGACCACCATTGCCAAACTGGCCCGCCGTTTCGTTAAGGACGGCAAAAAAGTAATATTGGCGGCCGGCGATACCTTCAGAGCCGCAGCTATCGACCAGTTGACTATCTGGGGCGACCGCGTCGGGGTCGAAGTGATCAGGGGAACAGAGGGCGGCGACCCTGGCGCTCTCGTATTCGACGCTATTCATGCAGCTCAAAAGCGTGGCGCCGATCTGTTGATCATTGACACCGCCGGTCGTATGCACGTAAAAGCCAATCTGATGGCTGAACTGAAAAAGGTGCAGAAAATCGCCGAAAAAGAAAGCGATGGCGGCCCTCACGAAATACTGCTGGTTCTCGATGCCACCACCGGCCAGAATGCCGTTCAACAGGCGAAACTATTTAAAGAAGCCCTGCCAATCACTGGTCTGGTAGTGACAAAACTCGACGGCACCGCCAAGGGCGGCGTGTTGTTCGCGGTCGAAGAGCAGATCAGCGCTCCCGTTAAATTCATCGGAGTTGGCGAAAAAATGGATGATCTGATGCTGTTCAACCCTGAACAGTTTCTTGAAGCCCTGTTTGCTGACGACAGCGAAAAAACCAAACAGAGCGACTACAACGTCGTTCTGTAATAATCTTCCGGTTGAATTAGGTCAGTCGCAAAAAAATAACTGCTCCCAGAAGCGCCGGTCAGCCCGGACTTCTTTTTTAAAATTTTCGGTAATGGCTTCAACAACGGCGGCACTTTCACCTGCCGCGAGGCGGTCGATTCGCCCGGCAGTGCTGAAATGCATAGATGCAGAAGTCTGCAGCCGGGTCACCAGTGTGGGGTTTGTCTCCAGATGTTTGGCAATAACATCCGCCGGGCCAAGGTATTCAATTTCGAGCCATTGAAGGCTGCTGCTTGCCGTGGCGTTCGCCGATGCCTTAAGCGCTTGTTGAACTGTTTCAAGGGCGCCGGCGTCTTTAAGCAGCCCGATTTTAAAACGCAGCAACTCAAAGGCCGGTTGGTCGATTTCACCACGGGTGGTGGCAGCTACGGCCATGCCAATGTCTTTAACAGCGGTTTCCCAGGTTGAGCTGGCGATAAAGTTCAGGCTGGGCGGGCAATTTATCGCCTGCCCGTGTGCCAGAAAAAAGCGTACCCATTCGCGACTCAGGTTGCCAATGTGCTTCTGCAGGTCAGGGTGTGATACCCGCCGGGCAATGACCGTTTTATCGCTGAGTTCTTGCAGTAACTGGCAACGGGCCGCAAAATCGCTCTGCACAAATGCAGTCATGTCGCAACCTGGCAGGGTGGGTGGCCAATAGAGTATCAGCAGAATAAAACAAGCAACGATGCCCATTTTCAGGGCATCGTTGCTGTTAAGGTTTCTCAGGTCAGTTCTTGTTTTCCTTGGTTTCGAGAACACGGGTTTCGAAAGTACTTTCTACAACCGTAACCGGAATGGTCAGGATGCGTTCGTTATTGTCTCCGTCTCGGGCTTTCAACTCGATCTTGACCTGCTTTTCACCATTGACTTTCATGGGCATGTCGATGGCGTAACTGGCCCGAGGGCGGGTATCGAGACTGTTGATAATCGCACCGGTGACGTTGAGCGATGGAATAGTCGGAATACCAGGACTGTTCGCCGGCAGCAGGCTGCGAGTGGTCGTTCCATCATTGTCTTCAACTATCAGAGTGGCTTCTTCGAGGGCTCTGAAGCCGGTGTTGTCGAAAATGTGCACGTTGAGCAGCAGGCGGCTCGCTCTGCGGAACTTCGGAACGGCATCAGCGAACAAATCAGTAACTGTAACGCGGTTTTCACCGATCTGATTGGGGTAGCCGGCACAGCCGTCAATGGCTTCGTTGCTATAGTTGGCTACCTCAGTATTGCCCTGCAGGTTGTAGCATTTTATCGACATTTTGCATTTGCCGAGGGCGTCTGGGGTAGTTGGAACCGGGCCGTTGTCATGAATGTTTTCGTCGAGTTTGAAGACCCAGCGGCGGTTATCAACCTGCGAAACCAGTTCAACTTCAAGGCTGGGCGGGTCGTTGTCGAAACGTTCAACTGCTTTGACCAGATTGTTATCAACGGGGATCTTCGCATCATCATTGATGGTCATGCCCAGATCCTGGCAGGCTTTGGCATGGTAGAACTGGTGAGTGATGTCTTTGGCATCTGAACCGATGCCGTCATAAACTGAACCCATGACAGTATAATTCAGGCTGCCGATCCAGTTTTCATAGGGCTTTTCTTTTTGGAATGGGCCATTGGGGCCGTATTCAAGTATCGTGGTCGTGAAAGAAGCGCCGTTGGTCCATTTGTCGTTCTGATAATAATCAGGTTCATCGGCGCCGGTGATGCGCTTGATTCCAGCACCGCTGATCGTGCTTTCTGCCTTGAACTGTTTGTTGTCTTCGGTGTTGTCGAGAACATTGCTTGCGCTCTTCAAAGTCTGGTAAGCGGCAAAGAAGTCGGTGAATTCAGCAAACGGATTATTGTCGTAAGATGCGAACCCTACGGTCACATCAGTAACATCGTCGCCAGTCGTCTGAATTATCGGGGTCGGGTTGTCGCCGGGTGACTGAACCAGTGTGGGCATTGTTACGTCCCGGGCGCGAACTTCGGTGGCATCGCCCCCGGCATTAAAGAACTCGTTCCCACCAAATTTCCAGCTCTGGTTGAGAATGTAGTTGCCCGCAGGTTCGCTGCCGTCATTAGAAAGATTCATGCGGCCTAGCACGTGCATCGGGTTGTTGCCCGCCTTATCGTTGGTGCTTAGCGAATCTACGTCTGAAAACAGAGGAATCATGCTGCTGAAACGTTTTTCGTTCTTGTTGTCGCCGAGGTCGTTGGCAACCCATGAAACCCTCGGGTAGATGATTTCAAGGTTGAGACTGTAGGTTTCGGGGTCTTTGGGAGTCATGATCGTTTTGATAGCCGTGGCTGGTACAGTTATGCCAACTGAGAACTTGCGGTCGCCGATCGACGCTTTAACGTTGGCGGTGCTGCAGCTGCCCGAAGCTACCAGTATGCCGCGTTCATGGCGAATATCACCGCCAAGAGCCGAGGTGGCTGTCGCGACCTTATAAGGGCTGTTAGGCCGCAAATACAGACCCCATTGTATGAAGGCCCAGTCTTTGTCGGTCGGATCCTGGTCGAGACGGGTGCCGTTATTACACTTGGCATCGCTGCCCTTCATGCGGCCGGGGTTGTAGGCATCAAGGTTGATCATGGTTTTGATGTCGCTGCTGACACCGGTCGGATTGTAATTATAGACGTGATCACCAGGTGCAGTGCTTCCGAGGTTGCTGACCACGGCGGGGGCGCTATAAGGCAGTGACGGGAAAACGTTGGCAATGTCTTTGTACATCTGTGCGTAGTAGATGTAGTCCCAGATGCCGATACCATCGTATGTTTCAAGGTTGCCACCCTCATTGGTTACAAAGTTTGCATCTCTGGCAAACTGTGCGTCAAAGGCAATTTCGATGCCGCTGAAATTTGTATCTTCAATGAAGTCGATTTTTGAACTGCCGGTTTTGCTCGAAGAGGTAACGTCGGTCATGCAAAGATTGCCGACCGGTTTCATGCTGATGTTCGAAATGAAGCCCGGGCTCTGATTCAGATTCAGGCTTTTCGCCACAACTTTAACGAGAAAGCCGGTGGTCTTAACAGGCGAAGACGGGTTGGCGACCAGTTGATGCGGTCTTGAATCGGCAGTGCTCGGAAAGGTAAAATAGTTGTAATTGATGGTGGCCCGAACCAGGTAGTTGCCCGGATGCGGAAACTTGTAAGTGAAAGTTGCCAGTTCGCCACCGCCATCCTGTGCCGGAACAAGATTCTTGATAATTTTGCTTTCGGCTTCAGCTACTGTATTGCCTTCTACAAAGTCTACCGTCCAGGTGACGGTGGTTTTGCGGCCGGTGGCTTCAAACATGTTCGACGGGAAGCCGCTGAAGGCGCCATCGCCGTTTTCATCATGCTTGTAATCGCCGTTGGCATTCGGAATCGAGTTGATCTGTACGTTGGCGAAAAGTTTGTTGCCAGTCACCGGGTCAACGATGTCGCCCATTGGCTTGAAAGGCTGAAACTTGCCATCGATAAAAGGCTTGTAGCCTTCGATCTTGAAGGTCATAAAATCATGTTCGTTGATCGAGGGGTTGTCGCCGACCGAACTGTAGGCGTTATCAGGAACCGCGCCGTTGAGCGCGACGATGTGGTGCTCTGTGGTTCCTTCAAAGTTGGCAGGTATCTTGGCAAGGTTGACTACTGCCAGTTCGCCGGGCAAATTTGAATCTTTGCTGCCGTCGGCTTCAACGCTCCAGGTGGCACTGCGCCACTGAACACCGCCATCACTCTGCAGAACGGCTTCGCGGGTCCATTCGTCAAGACCGGCCTTGACTCTGCCACGCATTTCTTCTTTGCCAAGTGAGCCAGTACCCTGGGGGTATCTCTTAACGGTTTTATAGATTTTTTGTTTGATTTTTACGACAATAAAGTCTTCAGGCTGCTGCTGGCCCGGGTTAATATCGACTATCTCAGTAATCGGGTCCCCGCCGACCATGGTAACGACACGGCGCTTCCAGCCGCTGCTGGTGACGGTATCAAGATAAGGAGGCAGCGCAACCAGCGTGGTTATATCGATGTTGCTGCCGAAACCGCCCTTCCAGGTCGCAAGGGCAGGCGTCTCAATAACGCAGGCGGCCATAACATCATCGCCCGGCTCTTTTTCGGTGCGCAGCACATAAAGGTAACCATCACCGTCAATGCCGATATCATCGACCTTGCCGCTGAGAATATCGAGTGGTTCAGGGGTTGGATTCGGGTTGCTGACGTAATCGAGCTTCTGAATCATGCCGGTATCTTTGAAGTATTCATAGGCAACGCCGCCACGACCCCACCAGGAATCCTGGACAACAAACATGTCGGCGTCTGAGCCATAAATAAAATCAAGGCCGCCATTGTTGCCAAAGTCTGACGAAACACCAATGACTTTTAGGTTGGATGGTGTAATGCCAAGGCTCTGCAGATAACCAGCATTGGTAATGATGTTCGAAAAAACCTGCCCGTCATCATCGGTAGAAATATCGTAGGCGACCGTCTGACTGATATTGTTGGCAAGAACCGCTCTGAGCGCGGCATTTATTGAGGTGGTCGAGTTGAATGGGCCTTTTTTCTGACCCTGGGGGTTAAAGCCATAGCGACTGCCCTTGGTCGAAGTAACGACCGTAACTGTTGACAGCTTGGTAAGAATGCTGTTCTGCCCAATTGAGCCACCGGGAATACAGTTGTCGCCGCAATATTTGCCGTAGGCTTCGGTAACATCGACATCGAGCGAAGAAAGCATACCTGCGCTCTCACGTGTGAGAACAGAACACGGGTTGTCGTCGGTAGCCGCATAAAGGTCGAGTGACTTTTTGCGGTGCTTGTAAATTCTTTTGACGATGCATGAGAAAAGACTGTTCGGGCTGTTCTGGTGGCCGGCTGCACCTTCAGACCACAGGGTTAGAGGCTTGAGGTTGCCATTTTTGCCAATGGTGCCGTCAAGGGCTTCACCAGGAAATTCAGTATGATAGCCGGTGCCATAGGCGTAATAAGCTACCCCGGCAAAATGCGAAGGAAGGATAACCTTGTTCGAGTCTGATTCATGCGGCAGGCCGGCAGTGGGTGAAAAAGTGCCGTCCCAGATCGGAGTGCCGATTGCTCCGTCTTTGGCGTTCAAAAACCTGACTTCTACCGGCCCACCGAAATAAACTGCGTAATTATATTTTTTGCCGGCGATTTCATAGTTGCGTTTCCAGTGAGTGCCGGTGGTTTCGTTGCTCATGTGGGGAGTGCCCGGCCTTATGTACTGAGAGATGCCGTCCTGGGTTGGCTTGACTACCTTAAGATAAATAGGCGAGTTGGCCTCAAACTCCATGCCGGTCGGTAACCAGCCCACGGGAGCGTCTTCCCAGGTGCCGCCGGTTTCTGATGACAGTAGAAAAATCTGTTTCTGCTGATTGACCGCCAGCCCGCTGACCTTGCCCTCAAGGGTGCCAAGGTTGAAAAGTTTGTTCTCGGAACTCAATAACGGGTTGCCGGTTAGATAGTCGTTCAACCGGAACACGCCATGATTCTCAAAATCTTTTGACAGAAGCACATAGGCAGTGCCATTCATTACCGGGGCTGCGGCATGAACGTTACCAGTAATGCCTGCAAACATCAACAGCATAGCTGAAGCAGCCAGTTTAACGGAGCGATTAAAGTTCATACATTGCCTCCCCCGAACATTCTAGAGCGCCAAGGTCATCATTTAGAAACGGTTTTCTTGAAATAATCCTGGATAAAATCGCGATGAGACTTGCTGATCTCATGCTTCTGATAAATATAATCAACAACGGCGGGGGTCATATTGAGCCCGCCCTTCAGAACGAATGAAGACAACCGACGGTCATCACAGTTAACAAGATTGTCGTTGCGGTTGTTCAGCCAGGCATTCAGGCTGGCACCCATGGTGAGCTTGCCTTCTTCTACTTCCTGCAGGTGCTGATCGAGTTTGCCAAAGAAATCAGGCATCGGGTTCGGTGTGGTGAAATGACTCGAAATGCGGGCAAACTCAAAAGAACTGTTAAAAACAAACCCGATTTTATAAAATTTGGAAACTGCCTCAACCCCCTCGTAAACGTCATCAAGAATCAGAGAAAAAACCTGGGCGGTTTCTTCTTGAGAGGCGTGCGCCGCGTATTCGGTCTCGCGGTTCAGTTGTACAATCTGTGCCTGCATTTTCTGAATTTCCTGGTTCAGGTTTCCGACGTCGCGAAAAAAAGCAGAATCTATCTTATCCTTCTCTGTATTATACTGTTCTTGTAATTTTCCGGAAGTTTCTCCCTCGGGATTTTTTTCAAGACGTAATTTCTTGAGGTCTTCAAGGTAAGTGTCTTCAATTTTGATTTTGTCGGCGGTGAGCTTTTTAATGCTGCTTTGTACCTTCTCGACCTCACTGGCAATCTTGTCGCGGTTTGTCTGGCTTCGGGTTTCGGGTACATTTTTCAGGGCGCTGAGCTTGAAACGTTTCGGCATCGGGTCGAAGTCTTTCATCAACGGGTGCAGCATCACTGCATCGGCAACGTTTACATAGCCAAACTGCGTTCCTTCCTGGGCGTGCAGGGGCCAGCAGAAAATTACTGCGGCGATCACCATCATCAGACAAGTGCGATTGAAGTTCATTTACCATCCTCCTGTGCTTTTGTGTGACACCTTTGCGACATTGGCAGTGCCAATTGCTGTTTCAGATCTCGTGGTATGGCCCCTGGGAATGCGGCAGTTGATTCTAACCGAAAGAGGGCAGTCTGCCGCAGCTGAGGTCGGCTGACAAAGCACTGATTCAACGTCGCGGGCCAGTATGGTGCGATAAACACCGTCGGCACCACCAGGAGGGATCGCAGTCCTGGCGAGGCTCCCGATGCTGGCAGCGCCGACTTTTTCCTTAAACCGCGCGTAGTTCAGCAGCCCCTCGTCAGTCAGCGAAAATATATGGTAGATCAGTGTGGCGTCAGCGTTGTCTGAGGCGTCGTAACCTGACTTTGCCGGCGTCGATTCGGTTACGGCAAGAAACTTGCTGCCGCCGTAGGTGCTGCTTGTTAGAGTTGCGGATTCGGTGGCATGCAACTGACCGTCGTAGTAATGCAAGGCGAAATCACTTTTTTCGTTTTCGACGATGTTGCCCGGAAAAGTAAGGCTCGATGGGTAAGAGCTTCGCTTGATCGAAGTGTTAATCTGGCGGCTCGCGAGCTTGAGCTGGTTGATGATGTTCTGGGTCCACATTGTCTGGCTGCTCATTCGTGTGCCGCCCGAATATAGACTAAACAGCGCCGCGAGAAAAATCGAAAGAACACCAGAAGCAATGAGCACTTCAGTGATGGTGAAGCCACTCTGCAACCAGCATAATTTTTCAGTCGCGGTTGATTTTAACGGTTTTTTTGATGTCATAATCCCAGGCCTCACCTCGGGCGGTTTCAATCGTTGCCTTGATCAGCAATTCAATAATTGCGGTGTTGTGCACTTTTACGGCGCCGTCTTTATCGTTTTCTGCTATTTCCTGGGCGGCGATATTCAGAGCTTTAATGCCATATTGTGCCTTTTTGAATGGTTCTTTCATCAGATTGCTGATCTGGTTCGGCAACGGTTGCATGCTGAGCACCGCGTTGCTGTCGCCGGCAGGCGTTTTTGTAATTTGTGATTTTATATCGGCCATGAATTCGTTGATCCAGCGCTTTTCGCTGCCAGCATTCACAGTGAAACCCTGGGTAAGCAGACGGTTGTTAGGGAATTGGCCCTGACGATACAGAAAAATTGGCCCCGGGTTATATTGCGAAATAGCCTTTTCGGGTTCGTCGAGATTTTTGATTTGTGTGAAGTCAAACAGCGGGTTGCGGCCCTGCGCCAGGCAGATGGCGTCATACAACTCACGGTGCAGAAACTTTATTTTCAGCATGGCATGCTCGACGCCGGCCCGCGCCACGAAATGTACCTGCAGCTGGGCGAAGCTCATCTGATTTGAGCGGTTGTACTGCTGGGTATTTTTGATAATATAGGTTGACAGCAGCCCGAGAACGGTTGCAAAAATGAGAACCAGCGGAATCGCCATACCCTTTTTGTTCATCAGGTTGCCTTTCAGTCGAGATTTGCTTTCATGGTGAACAGCTCAATGGCGCGTTCATGCCCACTGCGGTTCTGCCAGGTAATTTTGAATAATATTTTTTTCATGACACAGTAATCGCCGGCATCACCGGCCTTGGCACCAAGTTCGAGCGCTCCCATCGTTGATGTGGCCGGCTGCAAAACCTTGCTGCCGTCTTCGTGATAGGGCGAAAGAACCCCGGAGGGTAAATAAGCGTCACTATATGTGTACCAGGTATTCTGGCCGTTGGCGTCCACCTGGTTTTCGAAAATCGCCCGCGGGTACCAGGTAAACGCGATTTCGTTGTCGAGGGCAATCGGCTTGCTGACCGGCACCGGAAAAACGTAGATGCGGGTTTTATATGTGATACCGCGTTCATCAACGATATCGCCACGCGCATAACCATCGCCACCTGTGTTGCCAAGCATGGCAAGAAAAGAGGCCCGGTCAAAGGTTCCCTGGCTAAAAATTTCGGCTACGTTGTCCTGGGGGTTTGTGCCGTCGAGGTCAGAGACCTTGGCGCCAGCGGCCCTGATTGAATTGAACGGTACGTCTTCTAGCAGCGTATCGAGAATGTTGCGGGCCGCAGTCTGGGCAAAAACCTGCGAGTTGGCCACATCTGAATCACTCGATGAAGTGCCGATGACACCGATGAGCGGCAAAAATGCGAATGCCAGAATCAACAAAGCTGACATAATTTCGAGAAGAGTGACCCCTCGCCGCATTTTCATTTTCCCCGCCTTTATGCTGATGAACTATTGTACCATAATAGCGCAAGCAAATTCTTTATACAAGTCTGCGGCAGGGTAAAATAATTTTTAGCATCCCAATTTTAAATATCTCTTGACTTTGCGCTGTTGAGCTGTTAAACTACAAATCGATCAGCCGGGATGGCGGAATTGGCAGACGCACCGGACTTAAAATCCGGTGGGGTAAAACCCGTGCCGGTTCAAGCCCGGCTCTCGGCAAACCCTACGACGCGGGGTGGAGCAGTCTGGTAGCTCGTCGGGCTCATAACCCGAAGGTCGGCGGTTCAAATCCGTCCCCCGCAACCGCAAGGCAAGGGCCTGAATAATATTCGGGCCTTTGTTTTATCCGGCAAGGTAGCTCAGCTGGTCAGAGCTCACGGTTCATACCCGTGCGGTCGTCGGTTCGATTCCGACCCTTGCTA
>DAOPYA010000091.1:0-17075 GCA_035352635.1 Candidatus Rifleibacterium sp. | reverse complement strand
ACAAAGCGAGAATGGCCGCTTGAAAAATTGTCCATTTTTACTTGACCATTCCAGGTAGCAACGGCAACAAAGTAGCAGGGGATCAAACTTCATATCCCCATCAAAAGTAACTTTGCAGAAATGAGTCTTTTCATTATATTAAGGATGCAGGATTCGGATGAACCGATTATAATTCATCTGATCAGGAGAAAAATGAATGACCCGACGAGAACAGATAAAAAAAGAAATCGACGAGATCAGCGACGACTATCTCGAAACTTTACATCGAATAATCGTGGCATTGAAATCTGACTCAGGCACAACCAGCCAGCCCGAATTCAAATTCAAGGGAAACCCTTTGAAAAACAGCATTTTATTCGAAAGTGACCTGATTTCGCCTGTTGACGAAACATGGAATGCTGATCAGTGATAATCTTAGACACACACGCCTGGCTCTGGTGGACAACTGATTCACCAAACCTTTCTGAAAAGGCAGCTGAAGCGATCAAAAATGCCTCACAGATTGGAATCCCGGCTATATGCTGCTGGGAAATTGCAATGCTTGAAGCTAAAAAGCGTATTGGCTTGAGTATAGATGTTCAGATATGGATTGACCTGGCCCTCCAGAAAGATAGAGTTCAAATTGTTCAATTGTCACCGGAAATAGCAGTTTTGTCATCGCGACTACCGGGTGAATTCCACGGCGACCCCGCAGACAGATTGATCGTCGCCACCAGCCTTGCATTAAAAGCCCCTCTTGTAACAAAGGACAGCAAAATTTCAAGCTGTGGTTTTATAAGAACCATCTGGGACTGAAACTTATTATTTGTTGACAAAATGTTGACAAAAACGTCGCCCCGCAAAAAGGGAATCATCATACAAAAGGCTTTTTCGGCTATTTCCTGACCCCGTTTTTCGCTTAGAAAGGCAAAATCTGGTTTATGGCCTGACATGCTTGCTTTTTAAGGCTTCTGCAAGCTTTTTATCAATGTTTTGTGGCATCCATGGTATAAAAGCCTCTTTATTTTTCAGTTCAGGCTTTTTTTCAAGCAGGGCATACATATACCAGAATGGTTCAAGGCCGTTTGCTTTGGCTATTTCAAGTATGCTGTAAATTTTGGCAGAGGCGGTTTACTGAGCGTTAACGGCTTTAGAGAGGTTCAGAGTTTTTTTTGAGAATCATCAGGGTCAGGTCTTCGCCAAGCTTTTGCGTAGACATACTGGTTATTTTTGCAATGATGGCGGCACGCATCTCGGCCGGGGGAAGGTGGAGAGATTCCTGGCATAGGGCTGCAAAGCCGTCTGTTCCCAATGGTTTGCCTGAGTGATCAGTTGCTCTGACAAAAATGGCGGTATAAAAAACCAGGCAGTCGCCTGGCTGCATGGTTATTTCAGCGGCGGGGAAATTCTGGTCATCAGGGTCGAAGCCCAGTGGTGAATGAACGAGTTCGGGCAAGGCTTTTCTTTTGCCAGCGGAAAAGAACAGTGGGAGCGGGTGCCCGGCATTAACGCACGAAACTTTTCCGGATGCGCACTCAAGATAAGCGGAAAAAAGAGTCATGCATTTTTTGCGTTTAAACTGTGAATAGAGCAGGGCGTTCAGACATTCTAAAAGCTTGTTCTGGGAAAACTTTTGGTCAGAAAGGCTTTGAATAACAATTGACTTCGCAATGGCAGAAACGAGGGCAGAACTCACCCCGCGCCCGGTTACGTCGCCGATTACCATGAGCCATTCATTGTTTGCAACTGGCTGCAGATCGCAGTAATCACCCCCAAGATCAGCGACGGGCAGATTGAAAATATCGGCCTGGTAGCCTTCTATTGCCGGGGCGGCGGCTGGTATTATCTGCGCCTGAATTGTTCTGGCAAAAATGACATCTTCGAGGGTTTCGAAGGTTTTGTTAAAACTTTCTGAGAGCTTGCCAAGCTCATCATTTTGCACGATTTCGATGCGCTGAGTGGTATCGCGCTGCCCCAGGGCTTTTACGCCCCGCAGAATGCCAGCAAGGGGCAGAATAATGGTTGATGAAAACAATCGGCCAACCAGAAGCGCAACGATCAGCGCCAGAACGACGCCCCTGATCAGGTCATTTCTGATAAGCCTGATCTGGTCATCAATCTGTGAGAATGGGAATAAACCGAGAACGATGTTGCCGAGCAGTTTCTTGCCGGGTGCGCCAACCGCCAGCCATAATTCATTTTTCCACTCAAGAATGCCGCTTTGGGGGCTGTTATTACGGCGCACCCGCCCGATAAAGCTTTTCAGTTCGCCGGTTGGCTGATCTTCTTCTGAGCCGGTCAAAACCGTATCTTTGGTCGAACAGGCCAGTCGCCTGATCGCGCCCTGCTGAAACGATGCCCGACCAGGAAGGGTTTCGCGCAGGTAATTGCCGACTTCTTTATGAATATTCTGGTGACAGACCAGAACCGCCGGCATAAAGTCTGGCTGCGGGAAAGCGTTCCAGTAGAAAAACAGTTCAAGGCCTCCGAAAGAAACATTGTGCAGATCATTGGGGCTCTCAAAAATTCTTGCCCAGCCACCGAGGGGGCTTTCGAGAAATTCCTGAAACAACATTTCCTGGGCGGATGGTACCAGAATCTTTTCTTGTGAAACCTTGTGAGCGAGGAAATTGGCTATGCCATATCTGGCGAAAACTTTGCCGATCACCCCGATTTTAGTTGCTGACTCGGAATTCTGAAGGGTAACCAGCACATTGGTGTGCAAATCGCGTATTTCTATCAGGTTGATTTTACCCGCCCATTCCATGCGCTGAAAGTAGTTTTGTAGAGCGGCAGTATTGGTAGCCATATCTGGCAGGCTCTGAAATGACCGATAATAATCGAGAGTCGCGAACTTTTTCTTTTCAAAGCCGTTTTCAAGGTCATTTATGCTGCTCTGGCAGGCAATGAAGGCTTCCTGTTGCAGAAGTTCGCGGTATTCAGCGATGTATTTCAGACCAAAGTAAGTCAGCCCGGCCAGCGGAAGCAATACGGCATACAAGATCAGGGCAACCAGCTTGTATCTGACCGAGAGACCGTTAATGCGTGATCTCATCAGGGCATCTCTCATAAATGTTGCAATAATCATAATCAGAAGCATAATGATGGCATGCAGCACCGCTTTGGCTGAGTCAGAACTTATATCAGAAAAGGTTCTGCGGAAAAAAACGAAACGGTTGCCGATGGTTTTTCGCAGGCTCAGAGTAGTGCCGCGTCTGTTTGTGAGGTCAAGAGCGCTTTTTTCGTCGGGTTGCCCATACTGGCCGGGCGGCACGATTTCGAGAGCAATGTTGGCGGTGTATGAGGCAGGAATTAAACCGGCAAGAACCTCGAGATCCGGAATCTTCCAGGTTACGAGAAATAGACCATCAAGCGAGGTTTTTGAACCCGTTCTGGCGTAAAACATCAGGCCTTTTCCATTGCGACCGGTGAACTCAACCAGTTGTTCGGGGGTTTTTCGGGCATCGGTCAAGGTCTCGTTTCTGCCGAACCAGGTATTCGCGTCTCTTTTATCTTCGAGATATGGCCTGATTGGCTGATCATGCAGGTAGTACCAGAGGCTTTTTATGGTATCGCCAGAATCATTGAGAATGGCTTTCGGAGTTATGAGCGCGTTATTTTTGAAAACGTATGGAATAAAATTCAGGGTTTTGCCGGCGAATTTTTCATACAGGTCTGCGACTCCGGTTGAATTGATGGTTTTAAGGTCGAGGGCGTTATTAAAGCGGCGAAAATGTTCGTCAAAGAAATTAGCAGGATCAAGAAAGGCGCAAATTCGTTCAGCATCACTTTCAAGGCTATCAGCGGCTTCGCTTTTATAAAGGTCGGAGTTGTGCTTTATAAATGCGCTGCCCAGCACCCAAACCACCAGACATGGCAAAAACATGAACAGGAAAAGATTACTGATCGCTATAGACCAGCCGGCAGCAGACTTGTTATGGTTATTTCTTTTCATTTTGAGCCATTTTCGCGCTGACAATTTTTAACCACCAGCATGGTCAAGTCATCTTCACGAATTCCGCCCGCGATAAAACGCAGCCATCCTGCGTAGAGATGATCGACTAATTCCTGTGACGACTTATCAGATAAGAGTGCGAGTTCTTGATAGAGCTGGTTGTGCCCGAAGACTTCTTTATCTGGCGACAGGCATTCAATCAGGGCATCGGTGTAACAAAACAGCGTGTCGCCCGGGTTGAGAGTCATGGTTACCTGGGGCCGCGGGTTCTTTGGCTCGCGAACGCCCAGAGGAAGCCCCAGCAGTTTGATTTCTTCAACCTGCCCGTTTTTTCGTAGTATTATGGGCCAGTTGTGGCCGGCGTTAACCATTTGAATTGTGTTCTTTCTGGTATCAAGAAGAACGAACAGCATGGTCATCATTTTTTTGCGTTCAAGAATTTTGAGCATCATGCCCGAGACATATTCTGTCAGGCTTGCGAATTGCAGGCCGTCACGGCATGCCTTAAAAATTGCCGCCTTAACCATGGCCATACATAAGGCAGCCGGGGTTCCATGACCGCTCACGTCGCCGATCAGCAGCAACCATTGCTCTTTGCTGACCTGAAAAACGTCGCAATAATCACCACCGAGGTCGATGGCGGTCAGATTAAAGATCGCGGTGTCAAAGCCATCAATCTGTGGTTTTTGCTGCGGAAAAAGCGATTCTTGAACAACTTTAGCCACTTGCATTTCATTCAGGTCATCGACCATCTGGTTAAATGCGGTTGCGATACCCCCAAATTCATCGCCAGAATCAATAACGACCCTGGCTTCGCTGCCATGACCCTGAAGCTGTTTCAGTCCGCGGGCCAGCTCATCAATTGGCTCAAGAAAGGTTCTGGCGAGCAGGCTTGCGGTAGCCATAGCAACAAAAAATATGATAACGATGCCGACTGCCAGAGCCAGATATAACTGGTTTATCAGGTTTCTGACATCAGCGGTGCTGGTGAGGCTGACGAGGCTATATGGTGCAAGCAGGGTTCCGGGCAGGGCCATTGCCATGAATTTTCCTTCGGGAAGATCGAGAATACGCGATTCTGGCTGTTTTGAAATCTGGGCGGTTTTAACAGTTTCTGCCAGCGCATCTGTCTGCGATAATTCAGGTTTAAGCCAGGTTTGTCGGCTGTAATTGTAGACTGCAAGGGTCTTTGCATCTGGTGAGCTTTCATCAAGAACCTGTTTAAGAAAATTTTCACGCGCAATGGTAACAGCCTGAAACACTGATAAAATGGCGGTTGGATGACCTGGTTGCGAAAAATATGTCCAGTACCAGAACATTTCGTTTTGCCCGAAACGGAAAAAATGCACTCTGTCTGGAGATTCACCAACCTGGGCAAAACCAAAATCACTGCTGGCGAACAAATCAGAAAAAACCTCATCGGGTGGGTGCTTTAAGACGGTATGTTCGTCATTGAGTCGATTCGCGAGATTGCACCTGATCAGATAGCGCGAAAAGGCATCGTTAACTTTTTCCAGACCTTCAAAATAGCCGCCGGCATTATGCATGCTGATTAAATCACCATCGAGTTTGCGCAACTCGATGCGAACCGCGAGGCGTCGTTGCAGCAATTCATGGGAATATTTTTGGAATTCGGGCAACGAAAACTGTTCGGCAGCCTTACGGCGCAGGTTTTTGCACATACCCGCAAAAGCAAATTCTTCGTTGATAAAGTCATCTTCGATTGCTGAAAGTCTCTGCTTCTGGTCTTTTTCGATTTTAGAAAGGAGAAAATTTTCGTGGGTCGAGATTGAGAGCACCCCGGTGATCGCCAATGCAGCGACGGGCACAGCGATTACCACCAGAAAAATTGCTGAGAGCTTGTTGCCGATTCTGATATAGGTGTCATTCAGGTTAATACGGCTGTTAACGAGCACCAGCAGCCAGAACAGCAGGGCCATAAAGAAGCACAGATTCAGCAAGCCGCTGAGGGTGTGCAATTTATGGTGCGGCGATGGTGAAGCCCCGACAAATATGCCATGGCCGGTGTTTAAAAGGCCCCAGAGGCGATGCCCGGCGACAAGACTGTTCTGGTCACTTTTTTCGAGAGTGTTTTTCATCAGTACGGCAAGATTTTGCTCAGAGCTGGTAAATAAGGGCATGGCGGAACCCTGGTTCCAATAAGACAGTTCGAGGTCAGCGTCAGGATTTTGCCCAAGGTGCTTCTGCAAGATGGTTTGGGTGTTAAAGTTGCCCATTACGAAAAAGATTACGCCGGATTTGCTTTCTGGTGAGAATTTTTGCCAGTAGAAAAAACCGGTCATCTTTTTCTTTTTGAGGGTTATCAGCTGCCCTTCAAGGTTTTTGAGCTGGCCGGCGTTTGCCTCAGCGCCAAGCAGCAGTTGCATTTTCTTTAAATGCTTTTTTTCGTCTTCACCTGGCCGGTAGCTCTGGGTTTCAGCGAGGATATCCCATATTTTGCCGATGATGAAACGGTTCGGGGGCACGGCGGCGGCGATTTGCGTAATTTCACCGCGATCATTGAACAGATAGGGGGTAAAATCGACTTTATATCTGGCAGTGCAATTAGTGATGAGTGAGTTGGCAATCGACAACTGACCGGCATTATGGGCGCGGCGCAAAAGACCATAGAGGCGAGAAAAAACATGAAAATAGAACCCTTCGGGGGTAGCTCTATCGGCGATGTGAATTAATTGCCCGCGAAGTTTTTTTTGCGCTGCAATGAGGGTATTTTTTTCGGAGAAGCTAATTAATTGATGGGCAGCCAGGTATATTGCCAATGTGGGTAATACACCGAAGATCAATATTACAAGAAGTTTTCTGGAAAATGATCTTAACAAATTTAAACTCAAGACTCTCTAATGAACAGTCTATCGGGGTAAACCGAAATTGTCCAGCCTAAAATCTTGCTATGAATTTAATGATTTTGCCCGGATCGCGAAGCCTGGGTTGGTGCAGAAGCTAATTGACCAGCATCTGGTGTTGCAGTGCTGCAACCTTTTAGGTCAGGCTCAGCAATGCCAGGCATAAGTATGGAGATTCATGCGGCCGGCGGCAGTGACTGACGGCCGGCAAGGTAGTAGCCACCGCCGAGCACCAGGGCGCCTCCAAGCAGGTTTCCCAGGCCGACTACCCCGAGGTTGTAGAAATAACCGGTCAGAGTAACGTCGAGGCCCGGTGCAGCCAGCAGACCGATGGTCAGAACGGTCATATTGGCGATGCTGTGTTCAAAGCCGCTGGTAATGAAGGCAAAAAGGCACCACCATATCATAATCAGCTTTGCAGTTTCTTCTTTGAGCTTCAGACTACAGAGAACGGCGAGACAGACGAGAATATTACACAAAAACCCCTGAAAAAACAGGCTGAGCAGCGGCGCAGTCATTTTGGCCGCCGAAACAGTGCCGGCGAATGCACCAGTAGAGCCAGTCGCGCGCCCGGCAAGATAGAAAAGCACCGACACAAGAATACTGCCGGCCCAGTTGCCGAACCATGACCAGACCCAGATCCGCACGGTGTCTCGCCAGGGCACTTTTCCATCAAGGCTGGCAGCGGTCATAATCATATTGTTTCCGGTAAAAAGCTCTGAACCGGCCATGATTACCAGACTCAGGGCAATCCCGAAGCTTACTCCCATGAGGGTTTTGGTCAATGGGTCGGTGCCCATCTGCCCACCAATCGTCAGAATCAGAATGATGCCCAGCCCTACGTATAACCCGGCCAGCATTGAAACGACAAAATACCTGAGTCGGCTGCCATCGAGCAACTGGACCTTGGCAATGGCGATTGCCACCATTTTTTGAAGGGTTTCCTGATACATTGTATAGTTCCTTGTTAGCTGATATTCAGTAAACACTGGCGATTGCAGGTGCATGATACCACGGCCGTTAAATTTTAAGGCAATGCAGTTTTCATAGTCATGGGCAAATTCTTTGCGCTGCTTACCCAAACTTGCCAGGCTAGAAGAGAACTGGTTCAAGGCGCCAGATAAAATAATCCGGGTTTTAAAAACCTGCTAACCACTCAAATAAAGCAACAAAACTTTGGCTTGAAAATTGACTGGATAAGAGTATATTCAGGCGCAGGCAAGCCATGGAAGATCAACAAAACACTCAATGCATTCTTAAGCGCCGAAACCTGGCAGCAAAATCGATACTGGTTGGCTGTCTTGCCGGGCTGGTAGCAGTTCTATTTCGGGTCGGGCTTGAAAAAGCCGAACTCAACCGGCTGGCTATTCTGAGTGTGCTGCGCAATCACCATGTTTTTCTGCCCTCGTTGTTTTTAGCACTGACTCTGGTCGCGGTGCTGATGGTCATGAGAAAAGTGGCTCCAGATGCATCTGGCAGCGGCATACCTCATTTAAAAGGGGTTTTGAAGGAAGGGTTTGCCTTCAGGGCCATACCAGTATTGCTGGTTAAATTTTTTGGCGGGATAATCGGGATCGGCTCTGGACTGGCGCTGGGTCGAGAAGGGCCGACTGTTCAGATGGGTAGTGCGGTTGGCAGTCTGTGCGCTCGATTTTTTAAATCAGAAACCCAAGAAACAAATCTGATGCTTTGTTGCGGCGCTGGAGCAGGCTTAGCCTCGGCTTTTAATGCGCCTCTTGCCGGACTACTGTTTATTCTGGAAGAACTACAGCAGAAGCTCGACCGTTTCAGCCTGGTAGCAGCTTTTTCGGCCACGATTTCTGCCAATCTGGTTTGTCGCGTGACTCTGGGGCAGAACCCGATTTTCCAGCTGCGTCTGGTCGATTACCCTGATATGCGGCTGGTTTTGTGGTCAATCGCCTTCGGAATTACCACGGGTCTGATCGGCCTGGTTTTTAACTGGCTCCTTGTTAAATCAATAAAGATTATGGCCTCTTACAAACTACAGCTTGCAGTGGCGCTCGGCCTGATTTTTGGTCTGGTCGGTCACTCTTTTCCCGACCTTCTTGGAACTGGGCATCGTCTGCTTGAGAACGTTCTTCTCTGGCGTTACCCCATAAAATTGCTGGCGTTTTTTTTGTTGGCAAGATTCGTTCTTACTCTACTAAGCTATAATACCGGGGCACCCGGAGGGATTTTTGCGCCCATTCTTTTGTTGGGAGCTATTGCAGGGGGGTTGTTTCATCATCTGGTCAATCTGATTGATCCGGGTCGCTTTGATCCGATGATATTTCTGGTCCTTGGCATGGCTGGCATGTTTTCTTCGGTTGTGCGTGCACCGCTGACTGGAACAGTGCTGATAATGGAAATGACTAACGAGTTTATGCTTTTGCTTCCTTTGATGATTGTTTCGATAATGGCCTATGCACTACCCGAGATGGCCCACAACAAGCCAATTTATGAGGAACTGCTCGACCTCGACCTGGCCCGACGAAAATCTGCGGCCGAAGCCGCCTGAGCTGCCCAGAAAGCCATATTATCTTGTCTTTGCGGCTGCCGGCAGCGAAATTTCTGGCCAGACGGCCAGCGCGTTGCGACAAGATTGGCGGTAGTTCTTTGCGGCTGGCCGGGGTTCTGATAGAATGAAGAAAACGTTGCCATCGAGAAACCAATGAGCCAGGAACTCACGCTGTCGCTGTTCGCTGATCTGCGATCACCTGATGTTGCCATCAGGTTTTCGGTGTTGTCGCGCCTCGAGAACATCAGCTGGAACGACGAACTCAGCAAAGCCTTTGCGATCATGGCTCAGACCGAGAGTGACCCGACGGTCAAACTTTACATGCGCCTGATTCTCGAGCGAGCCGGGCAAAAGCAGCAGACGAGTCTCGACAGCACCCGGCTATGCCAGGAACTGACCACCCTTATCCAGAAACCCGATACCGACCAGTTGCGCCTGGCTTTGATTCTTGAGATCCTGCCCAGAGATTCTATCGAAACTGCTGCCGCCATCTTAAAATCTAGAACCCTGAACGATTACCCGGCAATCGTTCTGCCCTTCATTCTGCGATTCATCAAAAAGCATCGCCTAACCGAGATGACTGGCCAGATTGAACCACTCTGCCGGCACCACAATCCGCAGATTCTGGCAGCCGCAATCGAAACCCTCGAAAAACTCGATCCGCAGAAACTTGAAAACCTGCTGGTGCCGTTGCTGACCAACGACAACCCCGGCATCAGATCGCGGGCGGTCAGGCTGCTGTTTCGCCTCGACCCCCAGGAAGCCATTAAACACTTCCAGGCGATGCTCTTTTCTCCGGACCTTGGTGATCGAAACGCCGCGATGTTCCACGCCTATTTTTTTCCGTTTGAGAAGATTGAATCGGCGATGCTGCGCTTTATGGCCGTTGAATCAGGGCCTGAACTCCTGAAAAAGGCCGGTTACCTTTTTCAGGTCAACCCGGGCCTCGAACCGCCTTTGAATCTCATCGAAATCATCGAAGGCAGCAGCGGCAACCGCCGCGAAATTTTCAGCGAAATTCTCAGGGGGGTTCTTGCGGCCCGCAGCAGGTTACTGAACCGCCCAGGCAATGAACTTCTCGACGAGCTTAAAGCCGCCTGCCGCAAAAAAAAGGCCAATGAACTCGTTGCCCAGTGCCGTCTCGCCTGGGAAACCGCGAACCCGGCCCAGCGCCAGGCAATGGCCGGCAAGCTCGAGCAACTCGCAAAGTCTGGCCATGCGGAAGCTCGAGCCTTGCTGACCGATCTCGACAGCGAACCTGCCGTTGCCTCACTGCCCGCCGAGGTTATAGCGCCCGATGCCGATCTCACCAAAATGAGTTCTGAGGCGCGCATCACTATCTGGAAGTCTTCTGACAGTGATTTCAACCGCCGGCGCCCTGAGATTCCCGGGTTATGGGCAAAGATGAACCCTGAAGAAAAAACGGTAGTGCTGGCTCGCATCCTGCAGACCGGCAATACCGCCCTGGCCCGCGAAATTGGCGAGCGAGCCATGCGCGACAGCAATGAAATCGTCGTCGCCGCTGCTGTTGAAACCTTGCAGCAACTCGACGCCGACAGCATTTTTCCGCTGCTTCCGAGCCTGATCGTTCACCCATCGACTGCGGTGCAATCAGCAGCAATCAGTGTCTATGCTATCTACGACAAGGACCAGGCAGTCAGGTTACTAGAAAAAATGCTTGGTCAGAGCGCAACGGCCCGTGCCAATGCTCTTTTTCATCTGGCTCAATTCGATTTTCCGGCTGTCAGCAATATTCTTATGAACTGCCTCATGATCGAAGACAACCCCGCCAACCTGCAAAAAATAGAAGCCATTCTCACATCAAACATTGACTACGAGCTGGCTTACCAGGTTTTCGTCATCAGCCGCAACGAAAACGGCACCCGCCGTGCCAGCCTCGAAAACATGTTTTCACGCCTTGGCAACAACCTGATCAGCCGAAACAACGACCGGTCGCTGAGCCTCATCGGCCTGATCGACCAGTTTGCCGGCCGCTTCGCCAAAGAGAAAGAAAAATCCGCCAACGCACCGGCCTGGTCGCTTGAAAACATAAAAAAACTCCGTCAGCAGAAGATAATTGAAGCACCGCCCCCGGTAACGAATGAGAATCTAACCGCCTTCGCACTGGGTGCTTTCGCAGTCAGCGCCCTGACTGCATGGCTGATCTGGGTCGCGATTCTCTCGCCACTACTGCCCTCGCTGCCCGCATCGCAAAATGATCGGCTGGCACCCGACGAAACCTTGCTGATCGGCACAGTCGAAAAGGTCATGCCTTTCGCAGTCGAAATCAGACCAGAAGGGTCCAGCAAAAATGTGCAGATTATCCTGCCAAAGGTTCAGCAAGGGCGCCGCCTGCGCCTCAGGGTTAAAAACCCGGGCAGCAGCGGTCAGGCAGAACTCATGGAGCTGCTCAGCCATGAAAAACAGCAGTAATCTCTGGCGACCGCAGCGCGGCAGTATTTACCTGCTCGCGACCGGTTTGCTGTCGCTTCTGATTCTGCTGATTTTCGTCCTCAGCAGTCACAGTTCAGGCAGAGCGCGACTGCTGACCCTTGCCGACCAGAAGCAGACGGCTCTCTACGCTCTCGAAAGTTGCTATGGCGATATCGTTTCGCAGCTACGCATCAGAATCAAAAATCGCGACGCGCAGCTGCTCAAAAGCTTCATCGACGCCACAACCGGCCAACAGCCCGCTATTGAATACTCCCCCGGCCAGACACTCTCTGATATGCTTGCCGGGCTACAGGTAACTTATAAACGTCATGAAATAATCTTTGAAAGCATAACCCCTCTGGCATACCCGCCAATAATGGAGTTTCCAGCTGACCGGCAACCTGAGAAAAAGGGATTTTTAAGAATTAACTGCGAAGTGAGTTATGTTGATCACGATTATCAGCTGAGCGTCAAAGTTCCATACCGCACTGTTTTTACTCTGACTCCGGTTTTGCGTCAGTTTATCTTCTTCGCTGACCATCTCGACCTCGAACAGCCCGAAAAAATAGGCGGTGGCGACCGCCTGAACCTTATTTCGACTGCCAACGGCGCGATAGACGACACCCTTACCGATGCCGGCGTTCGCCTGCCCCTCTGCCTTGGCATGACCATCAAACCACCTGAAAAAATTAACCAGAACAACCACGAAGAGGGTTATGTTTTTCTTGGGCGCTCCGACAAAAATATCGTTCTCAACCTCGCCGGTGAAGTGCAACCGGGCGAAGGCGATCTCGCCGATCTCTGGCAGGTCACCCCTGCGTGTTTCAAACCGATCAATGTCGCTGACCTGCAGATTATCAATGCCAGTATCAACAGCAGCAAAGGCACGATGCAAAATAAAACACTGACCGTGCCGCTCAAGGGGCGAAACACCCGGGCAAATCTGCGACTGGTTGGCTTCTGCAAAGAACTGGCCGACCCCAGAGGCCCCTGGGCTGATGATCTGAACTACACCCTCGAGCAAGATACGGCTTATCGCCGCTTTGCCGCTGCAAAAGAAACCCTGGCGCTCAGCAGTGGCCTCAAATTGTTTGGCCCGAGTTTCGAGGCCGGCGCTATCAGCGCCCGGGTTCCTTACCCCAGAAATATCCGCAACATCTTCGGCCGGGTATTCAACCGCTTTTTCGTGCTCGGCCTGTTTGACTTTCCGAGTGCCTACCTCAATACCAAGCTCCTGTATAACGAAGCCGCCGGTTTTCAGCCGCCTGACGGCAAGTCGTCTTTTGGCGAAAACTACCCGTTCGAACTTGATTCAGGCAGTTACAAAAACTACATGTCGCGCTGCATGTCGGGCGACCCAGGGCCAGCCAGCGATTTCGACCACCGCAATATTCCGGCCAATCTCGATGAAGCCGGCAACCCCAAATTGTTTTCGCACGCAGATTTCAGAGGCACCGACGGCATCAAACTCAAAGAACCGCTCGACCGCTTCGCCGGGCAATGGCTGCACAACCTGCACAGCGAAGCGCTTCGCAACGATCCGGCACTGATCGACAGCAGCATCATCGGCCGAATCACCAGAGTTTATCGCAACCAGACTGATTTTAAGGCGGCAGCGCAACTCGACCAGGGGCAACTGCTCATCGACGGCGTCGTGGCGATTGACGGCGATCTGACCCTCGATGACCTGCCGTCAACCACCGAAATTCGCGGCGGCATTGTTCTGGTCAACGGCAAAATCAGCATTGGCAACCTGGCACGCGGTTTTGTGCCACAGATTGAACCCCCGACCCAGCTAATGCTCACCGCGGCCTACCGCGACTATCTGAAGGAACTCAAGCCCGAAAGTATCCTCACTTTCATCAGTCTGACCGGCGACCAGATAACCCTGACCGACAACGTGCAGATGGGCGTGCACCTCATTTCGCTGAAAAAACTCACAGCGGTCGAACCGATGCTCGTCTACGCCAACCCAGGCAAAGTGATGTTTGCCGGCGCCATTGCCGTTTCGACGCCAGACATCGAGCACCTGACGAGACAGTTCAAAACCGAACTGCCGTTGTTCAGTTTCCCACCAGGCATGGCAACCGCCGAACCACCGATGGCTGTTGTAATCAGCGACGAACTTGCGGGGTATGAATATGAAGTCAGATAAGGGAATGTCGTTTATCGAAATTATCATAACCCTGTTCATCGTTACTGTGGCAGTTCTGCCGCTGCTCACCTCGATCGGCTCAACCGGGCGCGGCGTCTATTCAATGGGGAAACACCAGATCGCCGGCCTGGTGGCCCGCTCACTTCTCGACCGGCTCATGCAGTTGCCATTCGCCGAGTGCCGAAACAAATGCCTGGAGCTTGGCAGCGAAACCCTGGTGACCGCTGATGCAGATTTTGCAAGGCTCTCGGCCCTCATCGCCTTTGACGCGAAAGACTATGACCGTATGAACTTTAAAGTCAACGTTACCGACGCATCGACCGCTGAAGAGCAAAGTCTGATGTTCGTCATCGAAGTGACGGTCAGCTGGCCGGTAGCGAACTCAAACACCAGAAGAGACCTTTCTTTCAGAGCCATCAAATATGAAACACGCATTTAAAAATAGCCGGCAGGCCTTTACCCTGCTCGAATTAATCGTCGGGCTTTTGATCGTCATGCTTATCTATGCCAGTTTTTCGCGCATTTTCAGCAGTTCAGGCCAGCAGATCGAAAAAAGCAGCCGCATGCTCGAATTACAGGGTCTGCTCGATTCAGTCGAACACTGCATCAGAGAAGACGTAAGAAAACTGAAACGCGTTGAACTCAGCACCGAAGCCAACCCCGGCCGGTTCTGCTTTATGATTTCTGATGCAGACAAGGTCGTGCGTCTTGAGTATGAGTTTATCGCCGCCCGCAAAGGCATTCTGCGCCGCGAACTGTCGGCCGGCGCCCCAACCAGCCGCATGCTCGGCGAAGGGCACATACTTGCCTGCGTTTTCGAGGCCCTGGTCACTGACGGTCAGTTCAAGCGCCTTGATCTCGCGATGAACCTTCATGTCGATTCGAATGCCGAAACCGCCGACCGCGACCTGAGCGTGATCGCCCACTTTACAAGTCGCTGCACCGACCCCTATCTACCCTGGCTGGCTGCCCCCTGAAGCTGTTCTTCAGTTCGAACCGCCCGCTTCTTCAATCGACCCCGGGTCTTCGTTCATCAGGCTGTCAAAATCAGGCACCCCGGTGTCTTTAATCTCATCACCTGGCCCTGAAGGTTGAAGCGAAAAGACCAGGTCGGGGGTGGTAAAAACCCTCGGCAACGCATCGGTGACATCAAAATCAGGGTATGCAGACTTTTCGCCGGTCAGGTAGATACGGGCGTTGTTGCTGGCAAAGGTCACCTTCAGGCCTTCGGGGCGCATCTGCTCGATCTTTTGCGTCAGGTCATACATATTTTTCATGACCCGGGCGCAGTAATCGTTGACCTTTTCGAGCGGCACATCGGTGTTGGCGTAATAGCCACCACGGGTAACCAGCAGTTCCATCCACTGAAGGGTATCATTGATGCGACGGTGCGCTTCGCGGATCTGTTCAAGATTGTCTTTAAAGGTGAATCGCAGATTTGATCCGGCGTTCCAGAAAAGGCCGCCGGCGGTGAAGTCAAATTCGATCGCATGACTTACCCCCTGCTTGTCCTGGGCGTTAACAACCACTTTGGCATCGAGAAAATCGCGGCCCGGCGGGTATTCATCAGGCGGTTTGCCGAGACCCTCGATTTCATCGGGTCTGAACGGGTCATCTTTGGCAAGCTGCATTTCGAGCCTGGTAAAACGAGAAATGCAGGCGGTAAGGTAGGCGCGGCGCACAAAATGTTGCTTGATCAGCACCTTGAGCAGGGCGATCTTTGCCGAAACGGTGAGGGCCTTAAGGGGCAGCAGCGAGATTATGGCATTCAGCCGCGACCGGTTTTTCTTAACCAGGCCTTTTATGGTCATTTCTTCATCGGCAGGCTTCTTCAGATTCAGCTTTTCTTCATATTGCCGAAGTTGTTCGCTGCCAAGTTCAGTATCGGGGTGATCGCAGTAATTAAAAACGATCTCTTTGAGCAGGTCTGAACCTTTTATGTAATCTGCATCTTCGGTTGTCAGCCCAAAGCAGTTGTCGCGCATCTTTTCGATACCCGAACTGAGGTCAGAAAACTGTTCGCTGAGGGCATTCAGATAATTTGCAAAATAGCCGCTCTCGCGAATACCGGTAATTGCCATGTCGAGATCTAATGAATACCAGCAGAGATAGACGAACTGTTCGAGTGTTTCAGGGCGACTGCCGGCATTAAAAAAGCCCATCAGGTTCAGAACCAGCGGAAAATAATGAAACGGCGCCACCTGAATACGGTTCTGCACGAACTGAATCACCGGGCTGTTCATTATTTTTTCGCGGTTTGCCTCGCTGGTCTCGAAGCCCTGCAAGGTCAGCTGAAACAGTTTCTGCAGAAAAAAGTCGTAATTGAAATAACACCATTTCGCCTGGTCAGCGCCGATCTTTTCGCTGCCATGAAACCACGAGCCAAAATACTCACTCTCGGCGGCTTCCTGCTTCGAAGCGAAGGGGTTAAACGTTGGCCACCACCAGGTCTCTGACTGGGCCTCAGCCTTGGTGTTCCATTTGTCGGCAATGACCTTAAGATTATTGCGGTAATCTATATCGTTGATCGAAAAAGCATTATAATGCCGGCAGACCCTGAACCTCGCACAGATGGCGTCTTTAAGCCCCTCGAGCTGTTTGACCGCATCAGATGGATAAACCTCGGCCGGATACTGCCGCCGCTGCTTTTCAAGCAGGCTGTAGACCTTCTGCGGGAAGCTTCCTGACCATTTCTGGTCGATCTGGCCGATCAGCATGACAAAAGTCGGATCATTCTCGGCCAGAATCCGGTGGCAGTCGATAAAATTCACCACTCTGGTTCGCAAACCGCCGGCATAGGCATCGGTGATCATAAAAGCCAGCGAAACGATAAACATGGCAATTACCGCCCATGGAGCCAGCGAGAAGCATGCCAGGCCGAGAATTGACGTGGCCAGATCGATCGAAACCTTGATCTGCTGGTAAGTCAACTGGCCATCACGAAAAAGGTAGCCCCATTCCTGCTCACTGGCGAAATTGCAGGCCGAAAATGCCAGATCGACAAAGCCGAGCACATCGCCGACGCCTTTAAAAATCTTCATGGTCGGCGAGTTGCCGGCGCTTTTGAAACCTTCGACAATCAGGTCAAGAATCGGCGCTTATATCAAAAGCCTTAACTGCATGATATTTCTGCAGAATAGTCACCAGACCGCCGGCTTTGAGGGCATTGCG
>DAOPYA010000090.1:4104-17120 GCA_035352635.1 Candidatus Rifleibacterium sp. | reverse complement strand
CCGATCTGGGCGGTGCGCGTCAGGCCGCCAGGCAATGGAAAAAACCTCGACTGGCCGGCAGGTTGGTCATCAAAAGTGCTGTCTTCAAGGCAGTCAAGCCTAATGTTTTCACGCTGCAGCCATTCTTCAAATTCGCGGAAAGTCAGCGCACAATCGACTTTCTGCATGCCACTGCTATGGTCTGCTTCATTCTTTTTGGCGATGCATGGCCCAATAAACACGACCCGGGTGCCTTCTCCGAGTTTTTGCCTGATCATGGCCGCATGCGCAAGCATCGGTGACGCAACCGGCAGCAGATTGCCGATAACTTCGGGCATGTATTTCCGCACAAAACTGACCGCCGCCGGGCAAGAGGTGCAAACAGAGCTGCGATCGGTGAAATGGCGCTTAACACTGGCAATGGCAACCGGGTAAGCGCCAGCCGAAGTTTCGGCGACATAAGAAAACCCAAGTTTGCGAAGGGCCGAAGGCAGACGCTGGCGCTGCGAAAGCGAATAAAAGGCCGCGAAGGAAGGCGCCAGGCTGACGGCGACCGGAAACGGCTCGCTCAGCAATCTGATCGCCTTTTCGAGATCGTTACGGTATTGTTTGGCGCCCTGCGGGCATTCTTTGATACAGGTTCCGCAGGCAATGCAGCGCTCAGGGTCTACGCTCGCCTGACCGTTGATCATGCGTATCGCCTTGACCGGGCACTGGCGCAGGCAACGGTAGCAGTCCCGGCATTGCGCCTTGTTGGTGAATACGACAGGGCTGATGCTGTTTTCCTGGGTTTCCATCAGAGATAGTTCCTTTTAGGTTGTGTATGGGCGCCGGCAACCGAAACTGCCTGCCGACAAGGGGTGCCGCTTCATGCTCATCATGCTGAAATGCCTTTTGTCAGCCTGCAAATCTCACTATAATTATATCAAAAAGTGAAATTAATCACAAGCAAAATGTGTCGATTTTTGCAAATAAGTTCAGGATGCAGATCAGTTGAAGCTCAAAAAGTAAGTGGCCGAAAATCAGCCGTCGAAAAATCAACTGCCCGAAAGTCAGGTTCCCGAAAGCTAAGTGACCGACAAGCTAATCGGCCGATAGATTGGCGGTCTTTGGGTTAAACAGTTATCAATCTCTGGTAGTCGCTGAAGGTTTGCGTTTGATAAACAAGACGAATGGCAGAAGCGCACAATCGACCATTTATAATGCCACGAAAAGCAGGGTTGCTGAAAATATTGCAGCTGTGATAAGGTTTGAATGATTGCATTTCGCTGAAAAAAAAGTCCACACAGACCGCCGGGTGAACCGGGCGGCCGGTGTGGCCAAAATAGAGAGATTCAAGATTTGTCAGGCGGCGACCCTTATCAGAGGGGTCGCCGCCTTGATTAACAGTTGATTATGAAGTCTTCTTCTGCAGGGCTGCGTTCAGCGCTTCGCGGGCTTTATCGAAGGTGCATTTGCTGATCAGCTGGTCGCCGATCATCACATTCGGAGCCTGACCGCACTTCTCGAAGCAGAAGGTGGCCTGAATATCCACGGCATCCTGTAATCCACGAGCTTCGATATCTTTGCTCAAAGCCTTGAGAATGCTCTGTGAGCCTTTAAGATAGCAGTTAGTGCCGACGCATATCTTGATAGACAGCTTGTCTGTTCCTTCACCAGTCATCAGGGGCATTCCCTTGTCGGAAATGCGCCGTCGCGACTGATACTTGGTGTGCAGGAGGTGGTGAGCCTTGTGACTGCCTGGTTTTTCGAGAACTTTTTCGTAAGTTTCGATAATGTAGGGGTTTTCCTGGGATTTGTGCAGCTGCAGCATCTTATCGGCATCATACAAACCCTTGGCGCGACGTTTGACCGCACCAGGAGTAAAGTTCACCGGCTGACCGGCGCCGCCAACGCAGCCACCGGGGCAGGCCATGATTTCGATGATGTCATAGTTTGATTTGCCGGCTTTGACTTCTTCGGCCATTTTTCTGGCGTTTTTCAGGCCATGAGCAATGGCGATACGCACCGGTTTGCCGGCCACTTCGAGAGTGGCTTCGCGAATGCCGGCCTCGCCTCGAACCTGATGAAAATCAACATTGAGAAGCTTTTCGCCGGTGACCTTCTCGACGGCAAAGCGCAGCACGGCTTCGGTTACGCCGCCAGTCGTGCCAAATATGACGCCGGCGCCGGTTTTAAAGCCCATTGGCAGGTCGAGTGACTCGGGTTCGAGTGCCATAAAATTCAGACCGCTTGCATCGATCATACGGCTGAGTTCCTGGGTGGTGATTACGGCGTCGATGTCTGCGAGTTCAGCCTGTTTGAATTCAGGGCGTTTTGCTTCAAACTTTTTGGCGGTGCAGGGCATGATCGAGACGATGAACAGATTTTCTGGCTTAACGTTGAGCAATTTCGGCAGGGTTTCGCGGGCCAGAGAACCGAACATCTGCTGCGGTGATTTGCATGAAGAGAGGCGGGGCAGAATTTCCGGGTAATATTGTTCGGCAAATTTAACCCATGCCGGGCAGCATGATGTGAACTGCGGCAGTTTTTCGCCCTTAGTGAAGCGATCAAGAAATTCAGTGCCTTCTTCCATTACGGTCAGGTCGGCAGAGAATGATGTGTCGAACACCTTGTCGAAGCCCATGCGTTTGAGAGCCGCGGTGATCTTGCCGGTAACGATATCACCCGAAGTCATGCCGAATTCTTCACCGAGCGCGACACGCACTGCCGGGGCGATCTGGGCGACAACAACCTTCTGTGGGTTATCAAGCGCGGCGAATACCCGATCAACATCCTGTTTGACTGTTATAGCGCCAACCGGGCAGACGGCGGCGCACTGACCGCAGTTCACACATTCAACTTTGCCAATTTCTTTGTTGAAAGCCGGGGTGACCACGGTGTGTTTGCCGCGATGCGCAAAATCGATGGCCCCGATGCTCTGAATTTCGCGGCAGTATCTGACACAGTCACCGCAAAGCACGCATTTATTGGGGTCGCGAACGAGAGAGTCAGATGAAAAATCAATCGGGTGATCTAGCTTGGCTTTTTTGAAACGAACATCAGTGATGCCAAGTTTGCGTGCCAGTTCTTCGAGTTTGCATTTGCTGCTCTGCGGGCAGGTCGGGCATTCAACCCGATGATTGGCAAGAAGCAGTTCAACTGAAATCTTGCGGATCTCGCGAATTTCTTCGGTCGCGGTTTTAACTTTCATTCCTGGCTCGGGTTTGATCGAGCAGGATGCCTGAAGGCCCCGGCCCTCGATATCGACGAGGCAGAGGCGGCAGGCGCCGTAAATGCTGAGTTCTGAATGATAGCAGAAGGTTGGAATCTCGATTCCAGACTTTCTGATGAGTTCGAGAAGATTGCGCTCATCGCCGATAGCGACGTTCTGACCGTTTATCTGCACAAAACCTTTTTCAGTATTTGACATGGCTCACACCCCTGTAATAGCGTTGAATTTGCAGGCTGCCGCACAAGCACCACATTTGATGCATAATTCGGCATTGATAACGTGAGGTTTTTTGACTTCGCCCTTGATAGCACCAACCGGGCATTTTTTAGAACAGAGCGTGCAGCCCTTGCAGAGTTCCGGGTTGATTTCCGGGTGTGCCAGCGATTTGCACTGACCTGCCGGGCATTTCTTCTGGTAAACGTGCGCTTCATATTCATGCCTGAAGTATCTGAGCGTTGAAAGAACCGGGTTTGGAGCCGTTTTGCCCAGGCCACACAGGGAACCCTTGGCCACAGCTCTGGCAAGCTTTTCAAGGTTGATCAGCGTGCTTTCGTCAGCATCGCCACGAAGGACATCGTCGAGCATGCTCAACATCTGGCGAGTGCCTTCGCGGCACAGAACGCATTTTCCGCAAGACTCATTCTGGGTGAACTGCATAAAGAAACGCGCAACCGATACCATGCAGGTCGATTTGTTCATTACTACCAGGCCGCCTGAGCCAACCATGGCGCCCTTGTCTTTGAGAGAGTCAAAGTCAACGGGCAGGTCAAGGTGTTCAGCAGTCAGACAACCGCCTGACGGGCCACCAATCTGCACTGCCTTGAAACCATCTGGCATCGGCCGGCCGCGGTCATCGGTGACCCCGCCGCCAATATTAAAGATGATTTCGCGCAGAGTCGTGCCAAATGGCACTTCAATGAGGCCAGTATTGGCAACGTGCCCGGTGAGGGCGAAAGTCTTGGTGCCCGGCGATTTTTCGGTGCCCTGTTCTCTGAACCATTTGGCGCCGTTGCGCATGATCAAAGGCACACAGGCAAGGGTTTCGACGTTATTGATGACCGTCGGCTTGCCGAAAAGGCCGCTTTCGGCCGGGAAAGGCGGTTTGGGGGTCGGCATGCCGCGCTTGCCTTCCACCGAAGCGATTAATGCCGTTTCTTCGCCACATACAAAGGCGCCGGCACCTTCCATGACGTTCACGTCAAATTCAAAATCGCTGCCAAAAATGTTTTTGCCAAGTATGCCAATGGCCCGGGCGGCTTCGATAGCTTTGCGCATTCTTTTGACAGCCAGCGGATACTCAGCGCGGCAGTAGATAACGCCTTCGTTGGCTTCAATGGCGCGTGCGGCAATCATCATGCCTTCGATAATTGAATGCGGGTTGCCTTCCATGACGCTTCTGTCCATGAAAGCGCCCGGATCGCCTTCGTCAGCATTGCAGATAACATATTTTTTCGGGTTTTTGTGAACCAGGGTGAGCTGCCATTTTTTGCCGGTCGGAAACCCGCCGCCGCCACGCCCGCGCAGGCCGGAATGCAGAATTTCTTCGCAGACGGTTTCGGGTTTCATGTTAACAATGGCATTGCGGGCGCCGTCATAACCACCGTGCGAGATATATTCATTGATGTCTTCGGGGCAGATGTGGCCGCACTCTTTAAGAACGGTGCGTTTCTGGCGCTTGTAAAACGTGATTTCATCGCTGCCTTTGGCATGCTTGCCGGTCGCCGGTTCAACAAACAGCAGTCGATCAACCAGTTCGCCCTTCATCAGCGTCTTTTCGACGATCTCGTCGGCATCGGCAGCTTTTACCCGGGTATAAAGAATGTTTTCGGGCATGATGGTCACGAGCGGCCCCATCTGGCAGAAACCATGACAACCGCTCTTTGAAACGCGAATGTCGCCTTTGCCTTCTTTGTGGGCTTCAACACGAACTTTCAGACCAGTTTGAGTGATTTTTTTCACAAGAGCATCGATCAATGGAAGGGCGCCATTGGCGACACAGGCAGTGCCGGCACATACAATGACACGCCTTTCCTCAATACTGGCGTTGAAGTCGGCGGCGATTTTTTTGAGATCGATATTGTGACTGGTCATTTGACTTCCTCCCGGGCGATAATGTCGTCGATGAGTGCGGTGGATGCTTCAGGGGTCATCAGGCCATGCACTTCATCGTTGATGACCAGAACAGGTGCCAGGCCACAGGCGCCCAGACATGATACGGTTTCAACGGTGAACAGCATATCAGGCGTCGTCATGCGGCCATCAGCGAGTTTGAGCTTTTTCACGAGCGCTTCAAGTATCGGAATTGATTTTTTTACATGACAGGCGGTGCCGTCGCAAACCTTGATCAGATACTTTCCTTTGGGTGTGAGAGCAAAATGTGAATAGAAAGTTGCTACACCATAGACCTGGGCTGATGGAATGCCGAGCGAAGTTGCCACGTAATACATGACATCTTCCGGAAGGTAACGGTACTCTTCCTGGACTGCCTGCAGAATCGGAACGAGCTTGGAACTGTCATTGTGATAGCGCTCGATGATTTCGCAGACTTTTTCGAACTTACGCATCATGGTGTCTGTCTGGCCGTTCATTTCACGACCTCCTGTCTGAATTTTCCTGACTGCATGAGCAATTGCAGCTTTTTTGAGAGAACAGCAAGACCCGCCGCGAGATTTTCGTTCTGCACGATTATCCCTTCAGGAGCCTTGATCGATGCCGGTGCGAAGTTCCAGATGCCTTTGATGCCGCCTTCGATCATCTGATCGGCAACCCTCTGGGCAACAGAATCCGGGGTGGCGATCACCCCGATGCGGATTTTCATTCTGGAACAAAGATTCGGGAGTTTATCAATATGCAATACCTTGACGTCGCAGAATGACTGGCCAATCATCGCCGGGTCATTATCGAAAGCTGCGACAATCTTGAAGCCGTAACGTTGAAAACCGTCGTATTTGAGCAGGGCCTTGCCAATATTGCCGACCCCGGCCAGAAATGCTTCATCGATGCGGTTCCAGCCAAAAAATGTTTCGAGACTGTTCAGCAATGCCTCGATCTGGTAACCAACTTTCGGCAGACCGCGAATACCAGTATAGGCAAGGTCTTTGCGAATCTGTGGCGGGTCGAGATTAAGATCATTACCGATGTGAGTGCATGAAATTGCTTCACGGCCGGTTGCCAGAACAGATTTTAGATAATGATAATAGATCGGCAGTCTTCTGAGCGTCGGCTCAGGCACATGGACAAGCTTCTTTTCCATCTTGTTTCTCCGCTTTACGGTCTTGAATCGCGTTATCTTGTCGTTCTTCTGTTCCGGTTATCAGGTTCTGATCTTTGACTGTGCGCTGCAACCTGCCGCCTGCCTGCCCGTAACTTTTAAATCTCTTATCGGGAAAAATTTATCGAGAAAAATTTCCTGATTTCTTTATCAATATAAAAGATATCGGCAAAAACGTCAACTAGTTTTGTGAAAAAAATCTCAACATCAGCGCGGGCTATTCTACAAGGGGTTTTACACCTGCCCGGTACAGCGAAAGTCTTTTTGTAAAACATCTGTTCTGCAAAACTTGCCGGAACAGGCAGGGCAATGTGGTTGTGTGCTCTTCTGACTTTGGGGTGTGCCTGATCAGGCTTTGAAATTCGTTTTATCTGACCTGCACGTTGAAAACCCCGTAATCTAGATGCTGGCGGCGAGTATGCTTTCAAGCATGGTTGCGTCGGCTGCCAGGCTGAAGTTCGCGGCCCTTGAGGGGTTGAACATTTCGGGCATCAGCTGCAAAATTTCTTTTCGGGATGTGAAGCGTGCCATTTTTTGCGGCAAGTCAAGGGTTTGCAGCAGTTGAATGGCGGCGGCGAGCTTTTGTCGCTGCCGTTCTGGCAGAATGTTTGCCGCCATGACCAGATTGGCAATTGCAGGCAGCGTAAAACTGCACGCCAGGCCATGCGGTATTCCGAATCTGGCGGTGAGCGGGTAAGAAATGGCATGTGCCAGAGCAGTTCTGGTAATACTGATGGCGTAGCCACCAAAAAGAGCGGCGAGTTGCATGCCCATGCGACCCTGCAGGCTGGCGGGGTTTGCCATAACTTCTGAAAAGCTTGCGGCAGCGTGGTCGAGCGCGGTTTCGGCAAACATTATGCTCAGGGGGTTCGCGTGAATGTTCCAGAGCGATTCGATTGCGTGCGAAATTGCGTCAAGACCTGTGTACATGGTGTCTTCGGCTGGCAGGGTCAGAGTCAGCTCAGGGTCGAGCACGGCGGTCGCCGGAAAAACATGCCGGCCTTCGAGTGAGTATTTAAGACCTTTTACGTGGTTCCAGACCGTTGCGAACTGAGTGACTTCAGAACCGCTTCCTGCGGTGGTTGGCACAGCGCAAAGCGGTATCGATTCGTGAGTTTCACCAGCAAATTTGTCGATGAGAAGAGTCGAAAGCGGTTGCTCGTCTGGCAGCCGAAGGCTAGCAGCGAAGGTCTTCGCTGTGTCGATGACGCTGCCGCCGCCGATAGCCAGGATGAGATCGTAATTTGCCTGGCGCAGTTCGCTGATTGCCTGGTTCAGGTCGTTAATGTCAGGGTTCACGCTGACCCGGTCAAAGATATGCAGGTTCGAGCAGGTAAGTCTGGTCGCGACTCGCGCCGTCAGCCCGCGTCGTCTGCCACCGGCGGTGGTGACCAGCAGTACACTGTTGTGGCCATCGAGGGTCGCCAGAAAGGCGTCTAGCGGTTGTGAAACTACTTTGACCGGGTGATTGAATTGCCAGTTAGTGACCACTGATAAACCTCATGAAATCATATTTGTTTTCTTCGGGAGTTTGCGTCGGCCGCCCAAGATCTTTTCGGGTGCCAGGTTTAAGAATCACTTCGAAAAAAACCGGCCCGGTTGTATTGCAGGCATCTTTAAGCATCGGCCCCACATCTTGCCGGCGCGACACAGAAAAGAAACGCCTGAAGCCGAAGGCTTCAGCCATCCGGCTGATATCGATCTGGCCGGCAATGGTTGGTTGACCGCCCACTGATTCATGCATGCCGTTGTTCAGCAGCAGGTAAAGATAGTTCTCGGGCCGGCTGCCGCAGCCGATTACAGGCAGAGCGCCAAGCTGCATGAGCATCGCGCCATCACCGTCGAGGCAGATGACCTTGCGGTCATGGCGGTCAATAGCGATGCTAAGGGCTATCGAAGAAGCGTGCCCCATGCCGCCAACCGTTAAAAAGTCACGCTGGGCCTCTGAACGCCTGCCCCGAAGTTCGAAGAGCTCCCGCGAGGTAAATCCGGTGGTAGCAACCAGCAACGATGACCCTGGAACAATATTCAGCAGCTGTTCGAGGAAGTTTTCCCGGATAATTTCGTGGTCATCAGCATCGCCTTGTGCCGCAACTGAGCGGTCGGCCGGTGCTGCCGCAAAGGTGCCTTTGCGAACCAGAAGCGCGGCCGGCCCATTGGCAAGTCGGCGGTTACCCAGCAGTTCATCAATGATTTCAGCTGAGTTGCTGTTGCTGTCAATGATAGAAAACGGAATACGCATGGTTTTAAGCAGTTCTGGCGTGATCTGCCCTTGCAGCAGATGTTGCGGTTCGTCTTTAACACCTGGTTCGCCGCGCCAGCCAATGATCAGCAGCATCCCGACCCGGTAAATTTCGGGTGCAGCGAGTGATACGAGCGGGTTAATCGCATTGCCAAGCCCTGAATTCTGCATATAAACGGCCGCGTGCCGACCGGTAGCGAGATGATGCCCGATAGCCATGGCCACCGCGTTGCCTTCGTTCGCGGTAATCATGTGGCGATGAGGGCCGTGTTGCAACGTCTGGCAGAGTTCCTTCAGCAGTGAATCAGGCACCCCGACAAAAAAGTCGATGCCGAACTTCTGAAGTGACTCGATGAATTCTGCCGGGTTGATCAATTAACTGCCTCCGGGAATCAGGCTGATGATCTCTTTGATCGGCATCAGGCGAGATTCGGCTTCGAAGGCCCGCCGGTGCCTGAGAATATCGCGGGCAGTTTCGATCATGGCCGGGTAAGCGCTTCTCAGCATCTGGTTCGCGTAAATCACAATTTTAACCCCGTTGGCAACCAGTTCGTCTTCGGTGGTGCTGCTGTAGGTGCTTGGCACCGCAATCAGCGGTCGCTTGTCGCCGAGCTGGTTGTAGGCGCGACAGAAGGCGAATACTTCATCAGGAGTAGTCTGGCGACTGTGAATCATGATTGCGTCGGCACCGGCGGCAATGTATGCGCTGGCGCGGCTCAGGGCATCTTCGATGCCTTTTCCGAGAATCAGGCTTTCGATGCGGGCGATGATCATAAAATCACGGGTGGCACAGGCACGCTTGCCCATCTGGATCTTGTGGCAGAACTCATCGATGTTTTCTTGAAGCTGCTCGACTTCGGTGCCGAACAGTGAGTTCTTTTTCAGGCCGGTTTTGTCTTCGATAATAACTGCCGAGATGCCCAGCCTTTCGAGCGTTTTGACCGCAAAAACGAAATGCTCGGGCTGACCGCCGGTGTCACCATCGTAGATTATCGGTTTGGTGGTTACTTCGAGAATGTCGTTAATAGTGTTCAGTCGTGAAGCGATGCCGACGACTTCGATGTCGGGCTTGCCTCGGGCCGTGGCGTCGGTCAGGCTGCTCGCCCACATGCCGTCAAATTCTGCCTTGCCGCCCGGGGTGACTTCAGAAAGATGCTCAATAATCAGCCCGGTCAGGCCATTGTGAACTTCAAGAAGCCGCACAAGTGGTTTTGAACTGAGCAGGCGCTTGAGAGACCTCAATCTGACATCGGGGGTGGTGCCGATCTCTTTGAGAGCGTTGTGCAGCTGCGTCGAAGAGATGCCGCGCGTATATGGAATCTCGATCAGTTCGCCCCCCCATTGTTTCAGAGTATCGATAACGCGCTGGCGCGTCTGCTGCTGCACGCCTTCCTTCCAGTCGTCACCATGCAAAACGTAATCAGGCCGAAGGCTTTCAAGGTTTGGCACATAATCAAGGGTTTCCTGGGCGATTACCCGTGAAACCCCTTTGATGTTCTCAACAATCTCGAGCCGCTGTTCGTAAGTCATGAAGGGCAGCCGTTTGTAACTGGCAATCGCCTTGTCGGTCAGCAGGCCAATGATGACCTCGCCCAGTTCACGGGCCTTCTTGATGATGTTCAGGTGGCCCGGGTGAATCAGGTCGGCACTCATACCGACGTAAACTTTTTTGCTCAAGATGGTCTCCTCGTTATTTTGCAGCAGCATGACCGGCAATATAATCTGCCATGACTTCGGCGCTTTTGCCAACATTGAATATGTTTTTTTCGCGCAACCTGGCAATTCTGCTCTGCCAAGTCTCTGCCTGATCATACAGGCTTCTGATGATTTCTGGAAGTTGCCCGAGACTGTCGGTGCCGATTTCAATGCCGGTGGTGCTTCTGATGCTGTCTTCGAACAAAGGTAGCCTGATGCGGTCGCGCCCGGGGTTGTGAATTTTGGGCGGCGTGGCGACCCAGATCACTGGTTTTTCGAGCCCAAACGCGAACTCGATGCCCGAACCGCCGTGGTCGGCGATCATGATATCGGCCTGCAAGAGAGAATCTATTGATTTGAGGCGGTCGTCGAATTCAAAGCAGCCGCTGCTGCCGTAACGGCCACGCATCTCGTCAGGCAGCTCGGGGTGATGTCGATGCGTCATGGGGTGCAGACGCAGAATGGTTCTAATTCTGGCACCGGTCAGACAGTCGAGAATTTTTTCCACGCAGCTGCCGACCATCGAAGAATCGCCCCAGGTGGGGGCGACGAGCACGGTCGGTTCCGTGTGCTTCGCTTCTGCGTTATCCTGCTTTTCCTGGCGGCTGCGCACCTCATTGATCAGCAGGTCTAGTCGGCAATACCCGCCTTCGACCAGAGTTTTTGGCTTGAGGTCGTAAACCTTTTCCTGTTCTCTGATTTCTTCTTCATGATACCGGCCGACGCAGAATACAGTATCGTAGGCGTCGAAAGCATGCTGGCGGTAAGCAGCATGGGTGCTGACCAGCGCATGAAAAATATAAAAATAGTGCACCGGGTGGCTTGAGCGCTTTAGATAATAGGCGTTGAGGTCAGTTAACGTCATCACGAAGGCTCCGGCTTTGAGAGCCTGAAAAAGAGCTGTTCGTGCCGAACCTGAACCGATATAGAAAGATCTGATTGCTGGCATGGCATTGGTGAGAACCGGGTCGGCCGGGTCAGAAGTGATGCAGGTTATCTGTTTCGCATGTTTCTCGATAAGCTGTTTGACAATCGGTTCCATGTGCGCCCAGTCAGCGCGGCTTTCGGCGTAAAAAACAATCTGCCGCCAGTCACTTTCAAGACTTTGCAAAGCAAAAAAACCTCGCCAGGCGCGGAAAAGATCAGAACAGCTATCGAAGAGTTTTAAAAGGAAGTTTTTCATGTTTTACAGCCAGCTGTTTATTATCGGATAAGCCGGCGGTGTACTGGTTTGGCTGGTCAAACTCTGGAAATCTGCCGGTTATACTCATGTTGCCGGTTTGAACCTCCAGCCTGCCAGAGTAAACCACATCGGGTGTCTGGTAGTCAAGGTGTTGATGGAATTGGTTCAGGTTGAAGAAGGTGAAATTGCAGCTACTTTGGAAACGGTATTTCAGTTGATGTGAGTTATCTGAATGAAAGAATGCGAGATGGAAGATCTGAAAGTTTAAATTTCCAGGGCAGCCTGAATTTCTGAGAAACTGCTTTGTTAAAGCTATCTTAGCAGTTTAAAACTTCGTACGCGGTTGTTTTTTAATATCAACAGAGTTAGAATCCTTCCGGGTATTTTTATAGAATGCAGTACAACAGCCTTTTGATTCGAAATCGAGGAACATCACATGATTCAATACTTTTCTGTTAAGGATGCAAAGCTGGTTTCTGCAGATTCTCCAGATCAGGCCAGTATCATTCGCCTTATCGCTCCGGATGTGTCAGAGATTTCTCAGATATCCCAGTTGGCACAGGCTCCGGATGACTTTCTGGCGGCCGCCTGCGACCGAGACGAAAGGCCAAGAATTGAAAAGGACGAAGGGGTTAGCCTGATTGTTCTTCGCGTGCCTTACGAAGAAATTGGCTCGGATATTCCGGTTATAACTGTTGCGTTTGGAGTTGTTTTAACCAGCTCACATATCGTTCTGGTTTGTTCTGTAGACTTGCCTGTTCTTGAAGCAATCGGCAAATCAAGGCTGCTGATTCCACCGGCAGAAAACCGTCTGCAGTTTCTCTGTGCAATGTTTATGAATATTGCCAGGCTTTATTTGTCACACTTGCAGCGAATTCGCACAGAAGCTGATGCTGTGGAACGTGAGATTCATCTTTCAATGCGTAATGAGATGCTGATTCGCATGCTCAATCTAGAAAAATGTCTTGTTTATTTCACTACCTCATTGCGAGGTCACGAATCACTTTGGGGTCGTCTAAGGCGAATTTGGGGGCCTGAACTTTCTGAGGACGAACAGGATCTGATTGAAGACGTTCAGATTGAGTTTAAACAAGCACACGATCTTGCTGAGATTCACAGCAATATTCTCACCGGAATGATGGATGCTTTTGCTTCGGTCATTTCTAACAATCTTAATGTCGTAATGAAATTGCTCACCTCAATTACGATCATCCTGATGCTTCCAACGCTTACTGCCAGTATTTACGGAATGAATGTGCCTTTGCCCTTTCAAGATTCGCCGCATGCATTTCTGATTACCATGGCAATTTCTTTTATTATGTCTATGCTTGGCGTGGTTCTTTTTCTCAAGAAGAAGTTCTTTTGACACCAGGCTAAGGCTCAACGACAGACAATCTGGAATTTGGCTTTCCGGTTTTCAAGCGATGGCAGG
>DAOPYA010000090.1:0-4094 GCA_035352635.1 Candidatus Rifleibacterium sp. | reverse complement strand
TGCGCTTTTTAAATCCGGGGGGCTGCTATGGCAGCCCCCCGGCAGTGTTCAGCAACCGTAAGAAAGCTGGAATTCGTAAGGATGCGGGCGGAGCATCACTGGCAGCGTTTCTTCATCGCGTTTGCGTTTGATCCAGGTGTTGATAAGGCCGTCAGTGAAAACGCCCTGATATTTCAGGAAATCATGATCGGCTTCAAGAGCTTCAAGAGCTTCGAGCAGATTGCGTGGCAGGGCGCCGATTTTGGCTTTTTCTTCTTCGCTGAGGTTGAAGATATTGCCTTCAATCGGGCCGACATTGTGTTTTTGCGGGTCGAGTTTGTTTCTGATGCCGTCGATGCCGGCCATGATCATGGCTGCGAACATCAGATAGGGGTTGGCGGTGGCGTCGCCGGCCCGGTATTCGAAACGCTTGTCATTTGGTACTTTCGCATAACCTGGAATTCTGATCGCCGCAGAGCGGTTCGCAGTGGCCATTACAATCGAAACTGGGGCTTCATAACCTGGTACCAGGCGTTTGTATGAATTGGTTGATGGGTTGGCGAAGGCAGAAATAGCGCGGGCATGCACGAGAATGCCGGTCATAAACTGCATCGCGAGTTTGCTCATTCCGGCATAGCCCTTCGGGTCAGAAAAAACTGGTTTGCCGTTTTTCATCAGTTTGAAATGCACATGAAAGCCGCTGCCCGGGGCGCCGAACATCGGTTTGGGCATGAAAGTGGCAGAAAGGCCGTTTTCGAGAGCAAAATTCTTGGTGGCGTATTTGATCTGCATGGTTTTGTCGGCCATGCGTCTTGGGGTGTCGAATTCGGTTTCGATTTCGACCTGGCCGGGGCCGCCAACTTCGTGGTGATGATACTTGACACCAATGCCCATTCGGAACAGCTCTTCGCAGAGTTCTGATCTGAAAGAGGCAAACCGGTCAGCGGGTTGTTCGCCGTGGTAACCGGCTTTGAGCGGCATCGGGTAACCGCCATTGCCCTTCTCTGCACTGCCGGTGTTCCAGTGTGCCTGTGAAGATTCAATATTGAATGATGCTGAATTCATGTTGTCGCTGAAGGTGACTTCATCGAAAAGGTAGAATTCAAATTCTGGCCCGAGCAGCATTTCTTCGCCGGCCCCGAGGTTTTTCAGGCTGCTTTCTGCCTTGTCGCAGACATAACGGGGGTCCTGGTCGAATCTTGGCTCGTCGCCGTCGATTTCGTGAATGTTGCAGATGAAGGCGAGGGTGGGTTGTTCCCAGAACGGGTCGAGAAAAGCGGTCGAAAGGTCGGGCACCAGAATCATATCGCTTTTATCGACGGCTCTGAAACCATAACTTGAACCGTCAAACCCGAAGCCTTCTTTAAGCACTTCTTCGGTGACATAACGGGCCGGGGTGGTCAGATGGCGCCATTTGCCAAAAAGATCGCAGGCCTTGAGATCAACACTGACGATGTTGTTCTCTTTAATGTATCTGACGGCTTCCTTTGCTGTTTTAAACATTACCATTCTTCTCCTTGAAATTTGTTACGAACGCTATGCGATAGTTATATCACACTTTAACAGTGAATCAACAACCACCAGATTTGCTGCCATCAGCAGATAAACCTGGTCAGCAGCCTGAAATTCAGCATTGGTGTCGAGCTCAGGCCGAAAAAATTGACAGGCAGGCGATAGCTCGACCAGCAGCGGTTCCTGGGCAGTTTTCAGCACTTTAAAGCCTGCGCCCATGATCGGGTCGGTCAGGCGCCCATCGAGTGCCACCCCTGATTTTTCGAACATCGCTCTGATCAGGCTGCTGTGCCGGTTGGGCAAGGGGTTTCTCGTGAAAAATCGCACCCCTGGTTCACCGTCTTGGCGAGTGGCGTTCATGGTGCATACCAGTTGAGGTTTCAGTTCTTTTAACATTTTTCGGAAGCCGGTCAGCGCCAGATTACTGCTCAGATCTAGGTTGGGGGCAAAATGCCAGCTGACTGGCAGGTGGCGAAAATTACAGGTGCCGCGCTGCAGCAGGTTGACCAGACTGACCAGCGCGGTGCCGCCGGCGCTTTCCCCGGCCAGATCGCATGTGTAGAACAGACAACTGGTAGAACCGCTGCCAAAAGAAAAGGCGTTGCCGCTTTTGTTAAAGCGGTTATCGAAGGTGGCAGTGCGGGTGAAGTATTCATCAACTTCAGCGCCTGAAAGGAGTTTTTCGACTTTGATTGCTTCGTTTAGCAGGTCGTAGAGAGCAGCTTCAATCATGACAAACCTCAGGTAATTGCTTCATTGAACCCAGCTGATTATATCGCAATTTCATTGATAAATCTGCAATTTTCGAGCTTGTACAAGGTTGCGAAATAGTCTATATAGAGATTAAGTTTTTAGAACCTTTGTAAGATGAAAAATTTTAGCAGTGAGGTAACGATGTTTTCACCCTCTTCGGCCTTGAGCCTTATTCAGACTGAGCGCGCCATACTCGATCTTAAAAGACACTTTGAAGACACTCTGACGAGCAGCATGCGTCTGCATCGCGTTTCTGCTCCGATGTTTGTCGCGGCCGATTCTGGTCTGCAGGATGATCTGAATGGCATTGAACGCCCGGTTGCGTTTTCGGTGCCGGCCATCGGCGCCACCAGATTCGAAATTGTGCATTCCCTTGCCAAGTGGAAGCGCCTTGCTCTGGCCAGATACGGTATTCCTGCTGGTGAAGGCCTATATACTGATATGAACGCTCTGCGCCCTGACGAACCAAGCATCAGCACTGCGATTCATTCTGTTTATGTCGATCAGTGGGACTGGGAAAGAGTTATGGATGAAGGCCAGCGACATCTCGATTATCTGAAATCGACAGTGGTAACCATTTACAATGCTTTTTTATCGACCGAGCACCATATTTGCAGTCGTTACGGTCTTAAAAAATTTCTGCCCGAAAAAATCACCTTCATTCATAGCGAAGAACTGTTTGATAAATACCCGGGCAAAACCGCAAAAGAGCGCGAAAATGCGATCTGCCGTGAATTTGGCGCGGTATTTCTGATAGGCATCGGCGGCCCGCTGCAAGATGGCAAGATTCACGATGGTCGCGCCCCCGACTATGACGACTGGACAACTGAAACGGGCGGCGGTCGGCGTGGTTTGAATGGTGACATTCTTGTTTTTAACCCGGTTCTTGATATATCGTTTGAGCTTTCCTCTATGGGCATTAGGGTTAGCCCAGAAGTTCTCGAAAAGCAATTGAAGATCAGAGGCTGCGAACAGCGTGCAAAATTGCCATGGCATCAGTCACTGCTGGCGGGCAAACTGCCGCAGACGATCGGTGGCGGTATTGGTCAGTCACGTCTCAGCATGCTGTTGCTGCAAAAGCGCCATATTGGGGAAGTGCAGGTCAGCGTATGGCCCGAAGATGTCATCGCCAGCTGCGAAAAGGCCGGAATACAGATTCTCTGAACTTTGCTTCTGTTTAATTATACTTAAATGTGGCTGTTGAAGCACTGATGCTTCGCTTCGCATGTTTTACGAATCGAGTTGCGAGAATGCAGACATGAAATTTCGCACTTTTTTTCATCCGCTGTTTTTTTCTGTTTATCCGATTGTCTACCTTTATTCAGCCAATCTTGGTGAAGTCCAGGCGGCAGACGCACTGGTCCCAGCGTTGCTGAGTCTGATTTCTGCTGCCGTGCTTTTGTTTGTATCGCGGGCACTGGCTGCAGACGATGGAAAAGCCGCGCTGATGGTAACCGGTGCATGCTTTGCTTTCTACGCTTATGGGGCATTTGACAGTCTGATGATCAGCCTGAGCGACAGTCAGAATCTGCGGGGCTTCTGGTTTCCGCTTTTGTGGTTTTTAACATTTCTGGCCGGTGAATTTGCGATCTGGCGTCACCGCGAAAGCACCATGCAGGTTTCAGGGTTTCTCAATACCATGGCCCTGATTTTGCTGCTGATCGTCTCTGGAAACATCGTTATCTTCCATCTGACGGCCGATGCCAGGCTTAAAAACATTCATGGAGATGCGGGCGAAAGTGTTTTGGCTGTCAACGCCAGCAGCACCCAGTTCCCTGATATCTACTACCTGATTCTCGACGGGTATGCCCGTCAGGATATTCTCAAAACCACCTATGAGGCCGACAACT